>DATIOP010000579.1:0-12679 GCA_035472975.1 Gemmatimonadales bacterium | reverse complement strand
GGACCCCGGCAAAGAAAGTCACCTGCACTTGCGCAGGCAATTGTAAAAAACTTTATAGAAAGATGACGTTCGCGTGACAATCGAGAGAGAACGAGACTCTCGCTAACCAAGCCTCGCGATCAGGGCCTGCAGCGCCCGGCCACGATGACTTACCGAGTCCTTCTCCTCCGGCGTAGCCTCGCCGAATGTCTTGCCCAACTCCACGCTCAGAAACAGAGGGTCGTACCCAAACCCACCGTTTCCCCGTGGCGCCTCGAGGATGGAGCCCTCGCACACGCCCTGGAAAATCTCGGGGACGGCCCCGGGCCGGCGGATCAGGACGAGCACGCACCGGTAGCGCGCCCGGCGTCGCTCCGGCTCTGCCCCCGCGAGTCTCCTCAGCAGCTCGGCGTTGTTGGCGGCATCGACTTCGGCAGGACTTCCTGTGGCCCCCGCCCATCGCTTGGACCGGGCGCCGGGCGCACCGGCCAGTACCAGGACCTCGAGACCCGAATCGTCCGCGATGGTAGGGAGCCCGGTCTTTCGGGAGAAGTATTCCGCCTTGCTGCGGGCGTTGGTCTCGAAGCTGTCGCTCAACTCGAGCCGGTCTTCTTCCTGGGTCTCGGGCACTCCGGCCCGGTCCGGGAAGATCACTTCATGCCCCGCTGCCTCTAGAACCCGGCGTATCTCCCGTTGCTTGCCCGCGCTTCGGGTAGCGGCGAGCAGTCTCACAATCCCAAGGCGGCCTGCTGGGCTCGGAAGAGCTGGCGAATCCCCGATTCGGCCATGCCGACCAGTCGCTCCAGCTCGGCGCGAGAGAAGGTGCCATGCTCCCCGGTGCCCTGCACCTCTACGAACCGGTCAGGATGAACCATCACGACGTTGGAATCCACCATGGCATCTCGATCCTCGAGATAGGCGAGATCGAGCAGTAGCTCGCCATCGATAACGCCGACCGAGACTGCCGCGACAAGGTGTCCAAACGAACTGGGCTGACCGGTTCGTTCCGCGATCCACGCGCACGCATCGTAGAGCGCCACGCACCCGCCGGTGATGCTGGCGGTCCGAGTTCCCCCGTCGGCCTGAAGAACATCGCAATCCACCCGGATGGTGTACTCCCCAAACTTCATTGTTCGCATAGCCGCTCGCAGTGAACGTCCCACCAGCCGCTGAATCTCCTGCGTGCGGCCACCCGGCCCCCGCCGCTCACGCTCGGTACGTTCGGTCGTCGCTCTGGGCAGCATGGCGTACTCCGCCGTGACCCAGCCTTCACCGCTTCCCTTCTTCCATCCTGGAGCGCCCGTCTCGACCGTCGCAGTGCAGTGGACCAGGGTGCCTCCCATCCGGATGAGGCAGGAGCCTTCGGCATACGGGTTGACCCGGCGCTCCAGCACCACGGGTCGGAGCTGTTCGGCAGAACGGCCGTCAGGACGAGGCACGAACCCTCTCGGCTATTGAAGTGGAGGAAAGGACACTGGTGGTCTGGGGGTCGATCGCGAGCTCCACGTGCTTGACCCTGCCCCCTCGGGCCTGGACCACATCGGCCCCGACGGTGGTCTCCGGGTTGTAATCGGAGCCCTTGACCAGCACGTCGGGCTCGAGGGCCGTGATCAGCTGCAGCGGGGTGTCCTCGTCGAAGATGACGACACAATCCACCGCGGCGAAGGCAGCGATCAGCCGGGCTCGATCATCCTGATTGACGACGGGATGGCCATCGCCCTTGAGTCGTCGTGCCGAATTGTCACTGTTGATTCCGACGATGAGCTGGTCTCCTTCGGCCCTGGCGGCCTCGAGCAAGACGACGTGGCCCCGGTGCAACAGGTCGAAGACGCCATTGGTGAAGACGACGGTGCCGTCGAGGCCCTCGCGCCAACGAGCGGCCTCATGGCGAGGCCGGATCTTGGTGAAGGTCGGTTCGAACCCCATAACGATGGACTCAACGCGCGCGGCGAAAGAGCGGTTTCAGCCACAACGGGGCGATGAACGTGGTGGCCATCACCACGATCAGTATGGCGCTGAAGCTGGCAGCGTCCAGCAGGCCGGTGCGGCGGCCCATATCGGCGAAGATAAGGCCTACTTCGCCGCGGGGAACCATACCTACGCCAACAGCGAGTCGTCGAAACTGTTGCCAGGGAGCAGCCCAGCCCGCGACAACTTTGCCGACGATGGCAATCAATGTCAGCACGATCGCGAGGCTGAGGATGGGGACCGCCCCCGGAACTCGGGGGTCGAGCAGGCGGATATTGGCACCCGCGCCCACGGTCACGAAGAAGATGGGAGCCAACAGCCCCGCGACCGGACGACCCTCATTGACGACCGTATGAAGCTGGTCGCTGTTTCTCATTACCAGCCCGGCGGCAAAGGCACCGATGATGAGGGCGGACCCAGCCAGGTCGGCAGCCGCGGCAAGTGCCAGGGTGAGGCCGATCGCGAGTGTCACCACCGCCCCGCGAACCTTCAACCGGTCGATGAGAGTGAACAATCGCGGTACGATCATCCCACCCAGAATCACCGCGAGCACCAGGAAACCGACACCCTGGGCGAGAAGACGGAGCAGTCCCAGAGTCGAGACCGAACCGTCACCATTGAGCCTCGAAACGGCGCCGAGAATAACGAGTCCCAGCACGTCATCAATGACTGCGGCCCCGAGAATGATTCGGGCCTCGACAGTCTGCAGGGATTCCAGGTCGGACAGGACGCGCGCCGTGATACCAACGGAGGTCGCGGTCAGCACCGCACCTACCAGAATCGCGATGGAATGCTGATCCGCATTGCTGGTACTGGCCGCGTGGGGTGCGTACAGCCAGAAGAGGTACCCGAGGACGAAAGGGACGGTGACGCCGACGACCGCGACGGCGGTGGCCGAGCCCCCGACCTGGAACATCTGCTTGAGGTCGGTCTCGAGTCCCACTTCGAACAGGAGGAGGATGACACCGAGTTCTGCGAGGAAGCTGATAACTTCTGCTCCGGGCTGCCCCGAGGCGGGGATGACGCCGAGGAGTCCGGGCCCCAGGATAAGACCCGCGACCAATTCTCCCAGAACCGCAGGGACTCCCAACCGTTCAGCGACTTCCCCAAACAGCTTGGCCGTAACAAGGATCGCCGCTACAACGAGCAGCAGTGCGGCTACCGGGTGGTTCACAACGCTTCTTCGGCCTTTGGCGTGTAGATGAAGGTGTGCTCGAACAGCGGCAGGGTCACGGTCTCGCTGTAGGTGGTCGTAATGATGATCTTGCGTGGCTTGCCGGAGCGGGTGATTTGAAACTTGTTGGCGTCCGCCGGCAAGCCCAGCTCGTCAATTTTCTCGCTGAGCCGCCGCCGAATGACGGCATCGGAGAGAGTGGGCGCCAACCGCGCCGCCGATCGCATCTCGTCGAGCAGCTGGTAGTAGCGGAACCACGGCTTGCCGATGTTGATGCCGTAGTAGATGGCTGCCACGAACAGGACCAGCGAGAACAGGCAGCCTGCGGTGCTCGTTCCACGCCGTGAACCTTGCCGCGTGCTCACCATTGGGATTGTGCTCCATCCACGATGTTGGTCACCAGCTTGTCGAGGGCCTTCTCCCGTCCATCCTTCTCGGTCTCACTGCCCGGCGCGTAATCTCCTTCAAGGGTGAGTCCATTCGCCTGCCACAGCGTCTTCCCCCGGTGTTGGTCCAGGATCTGCACCGAGACTGTGATCTGCACCAGCCGCTTGGTAACGTCGATGCTGTCGGGCTGGCCCTGTGCCACCGTGGTACCGGTATATGCGACAGGGAGATCGGGTTCGTAGCGCGTGATGCTGCCGCGCACGATCGCGTCCGCGCTCGCCTCGCCAGCTTGCCGCAACCCCAGCCTGCCCTGCACCGCTTCCCGAACCTTGTCCGAGATCTCCTGGGTCAGCGTGGGCTCAGGGGTCAGGTTGTCGAACGGCAGCACTGCTACCGTCTTGATGTCCGAAGGAAGGCCGCCTCCGGCAAAACCGTACAGGCAGCCGGTCAGCGCCAGAGCGCTAAGGCTTGGGAGGAAGCCACGTCCCAGATGGAAAGGCCGCAGTTGGCACACTCGAGTAGAAGGTCAACGTCAATTTCGCCGGGCCGCTCGGCACCGTGAGCTTGGCCTTGGTGGGCCTCCCATCTTCGGAGAGTGTCGTCTCCGATTGGCCGACCGTTTTTCCGGCGTGACGCACCCGAGCGTACAACGTCCGGCTCTTTCCCTGCGTCCTTAAATATTGCACGGTGTCGGGACCGATGGCGTATTCCCACGCCACCCGATCCGGCTCGGTCGCGCCCCGGAAGGTGGACCCGGGTGAGGGCAGGCGCGCGACGCCGAGCATGGCCCAGAGTAGCGGGTAGTTGGGAACCAGGTCTTCGAGTGATTTCTCAGGCTGGACCCAGATCGCCGAATCTCCCACCACAACGGCCTGAATCTTTCCAGCTCCAAGGGGTCCCGCGGCGTCGAATCGCAGCGAATCGGGTGCCGCGATGCGTGCACTCCCCCTACCGCCAGTACTACGGCGCTCTTCCTCGAAGAGCCACTTGAAGCGGTAAAGCGAACTGCCGGTGGGCACCGTTGCCGCGACCCACTCCTGGACCTCCGCCTCACTGGCGGGCGCCGCAGTGGGCGGGACGAGCACGGGACCCTTCGGGGCACACGCCGTCACCCCGAGGCCAAGATAGGAAACGACAACGGCACGGTCAAGCCGAAACCATTGCCGCATCAATAGTTATATCCGAAGAAGAACTGGACGAAGGAGCGTTTTCTCTGGTCGAGGGTCAAGCCATATCCCCGGAAGCCACCATCGGTGAAACGCCGGCCCCAGTCTAGGCGCAGCACTGCGCCGGGTACCACCGGCCAGCGGAAGCTGACACCCCAACTGCCCAGAAGCGCGCGGTGGTCATCGGGCTGGTACCACGCCTTCCCGACATCCAGGAAGAAGGCACCGTGAATATCCGGGAATCGCAATTCTCCCAATCCCGCCGTGCCGAAGGCGAGGTAATTGAAGAGCGGGAACCGGATCTCCTGATTGACCATGTAGGCGCGCGACCCAACAATGTAGCCGTAGATGGGGTATCCTCGCAGCCCAAGGGTACCGCCGATGTTGATCCGGTCCGGCCGGTCTCCCCCGCTGTAGAATCCCATCACTCGGACTGCATAAGCGCTGCGGCGAGCCAGCCTGAAGTAGCGGCGGATATCGACGCCGAGAAGAAACGAGTCGAAGCGGGCATTGCTGAAGTCTTTGGAGAGCCCTCCTGTGATGCCCAGGTAACCGCCATCCACCGGACCGGTGGACATCCAGAGCGTATTATCCCGCACGTAGGTCAGGTAATGAGAAGCGATCCATCCGACGCGCCGCGGCGTGGAAACGGGGATCACGAAATCCACCCGGTCGGAGTGCTCGAGCGAGAGAGTCGCTTGAAGGCGGGTGAAGCGGCTAAGCGGATAGCGGAGAAGGCCGATTCCACCGATGGCATTTTCGTGGTAGACAGCGGTAAAATCTCCCGCGTACGTATTTCCTTTGAGTCGAAAGGCTCCAATCCCCCAGTTCAACCGCTTCGTCTGGTTGATGTAGAGCCCGAACGCATTGATGTTCGAGAGAATGTCACCGAAGTCCCGCCCCTGGTACGATGCGATCGTGAGATAGGCGAGGTGGTTGCTCAGCAGGTCGCTGGCGTAGAAGGTGACTCCCTGCGCTGCCCCGTAGCGGGGGATGAACGTTGCGGACCCGGCGGCGAAATCGAGAGTGAGGTGTTTTTGGTAAGGCTGGGGACTGGTCCTCGCGCTGAGGCCGATGTCTCCCACTGGCCATGTCCACTCGGCGACCGGTCCCTGCTCCGGAGACAGTGAGAAGGTCTGGCTCTGAGCCGATGAGTCGGGCGGGATTAGATAGATCCCGAGTGAAAGGTCGTGGAACCCGCTTACCAGGAAACCGGGCCGGTCGGTAAGCGGGACGGCGTCAAACGTCCCGGTCCACACCGACGTTTCCCTGCGGCCCTCCCCCAGAGTATCAACCGAGAAGGTGTTGAGTACGCCGTCCAGGTCTGAGGTGAAATAGATCCGGTCGTCGGTGCTCCAGGTGGGCGTCTCATCTACCCAGGGTCCGCCGGTGATCTGCCGAATCTGCCTGGTTTCGAGGTCGAGGATGAAGAGGTTCACCGCCCCATCCAGCCCCCCCGCGGTACGATCGCTGGCGAAGACGATCTCACGACCATCGGGACTGACACTCGGGTCGAGGTCCTGGTACGTGTCGTCGGTGAGATGCTCCAGCTCCCCGCCTGGCAGCTTCATGCGATAGAGGTCGGACACCCCGCTCAGGGACAGGCCGGAAAAGATCACGCTTTGGCTATCCCTGGCCCAGACCGGAGACAGAATCGAGGTTATCTGGGGAAACTGATACCGGCCGACGATCTCGGACTTGGGAACATTGAAAACCACCAGGGCGTCACGGTCCTCGAATTGACTGGAGAAGAGCAGCAGGCCTTCATGCGACGCGTCAACCCGGGAATCGAACGCATGGAGCGATGCAAAGTCGGCTGAACGCCCGCTCACCACCAAAGAATGGGAGCCACCGTGCCCATCCAGCGGGGTGTGCATGAGGGTGACGAAGCCGCTCTTGGGGGAGGCGTAGAGAGCGTTGGTGCCGTCCTTGTTCGGCATTTCGGCCGGCTTGACCGCCTGATCGGCGACCCGCCGAGCGACCACGGTAAGCGGCACGTACTCCTCGCTCACCGGATAGTACGCTCTCCGCATCGCGAGCTGAAACTCCGCGGAGAGCTGGGCCAGAGTGCGGCCGTAGATCGCCTCTATGGCATCCTCGAACGTCAGGTATCGCCAGAGGTCGTGGTAGAGCTGGGCCGCCCGCCAATCCCCGTACGTCTCACCGAGCCAACGATGAATCCGTCCGCCTAGCGGATAGACGATCCCGCCAGTGACGTAGGTGAGCTGGTCGATGTCGGGAAGCCGGCCGCTGAAGACCAGGTCCCGCAGAATCATTTCATCCCGCGCGTCCTCGCCCGCCGACCAGTACTCGGCGAGGCCCTCGGTCCACCAGAGCGGAAGGGCGACTCCGGATGACCGGGGTGACCGGTTGTACCGGTCGATCCCCAGACTGATCTGAAACGCGTGCACCAACTCGTGACGCATCGTGTGGCGAAACTCGGCCAGGTTGCCCCGGAACGGGAGCGTCACCCGGCGCTTGAGAAAATCGGTGACGCCGAGCAGGCCTTCGGGCGGAGTGAATGGAAGGATGTTGGTCTGTTCGAAATCGCTGTGCGACGCGTAAACGATGAGGGGAATGCGGCTGGTCACCTCATGGCTGAACTTGAGGCGAAGAACTTCGTAGCTCTCCTCGGCGTATTGCAGCGCGGTCGGCGCAAGCTCGGCTTCTTCGGGATAGAAGTACAGATCGATGTGCGGACCCTTCAGGACCTCCCAGTCGAACTTGCGGTACTGGACCTTGTTCTCGCCGAGGATGGCAAACTGCGCTCTGCCGGATGTGGCGGTCAGGGCGAGGAGAACGACTGGAAGCAGGAGCAGCCGGCGAATCATTTCTTGATTGAACGAATCAGATCGCCTTGGGTGATCCGGTTGAGCACGGGAAAGCCATCCACGACCTGGCCGAAAACAGTGTAAATGCCATCGAGATGCGGTTGCGGGCCCAACGTGATGAACCACTGGCTGCCACCGGTATCGGGCCCGGAGAGTGCCATGCCGACGGTGCTGGGCTTATAACGGCGCGGGTTGATCTCGTCCCGTATGGCTCCGCCCGGACCGCCCCATCCGTCCCCCCGCGGATCACCGGTTTGCACCACGAAGTTGGGCACCATGCGGTGGAACCTTTGGCCGTTGAAGTATCCTCGATCGACCAATTTCAAAAAGGTGCTTACCGTGAGAGGCGCTTCCGGTCCGAACAACTCGAGCTCGATTACTCCAAGTTGATCCACGTCAACCTTGACGTGCGGATACCTCGTTGGGGCTTGGCCAACCAGATACGTCCGGGTGACCTCACGGTAGTCCTCCATCGTCCGACCGGTTCGCACCGGGTAAGGACTGCCCCATTTGGCCGCTGCCTCAGGCCAGTTTTCCTCCGCCCATCGCAACACCAGGTAGTCGTCGGGCGGGCTGCTCGCGTTCAGAAATTCCCGATCAACGCGATGGGCCACCGTATCCGATAGCTTGGTAATCGCCTTCAGCGCCGCGAGATCGGAGAGACGGGCCTCGGGAAAGGAATCTCGCGAGGCCGAGCGGTACGCTTTGATCAAGGCCGTGATGTCCGACTCGGCGGGTTCCTTTGCCAAGCCGTCCGCGGCCAGGCTCCGGACCGCGGCGTCGCGATGATTGAGCAGGGCCCGGCAGGTCTCCACGAACGCAGAGTCGTTCTCCTCTGCGGTAGTCCCCCACGCATCGAGGGCAGCGGCGACTACTCGCCCGTCAGGATCCTTCAGGAATTCGCGACGGCCCCCATGCCTCAGCCTTACCCAAGCCTCGGCGGCGGCGGAGCGTTCCCGCCAGTCCGAGCTGTTGGTCCATGAACTCTCGAGCTTGAGAAATGCGGCCGAGTCCACGGCTGCCAGGCTGACCAGCGCGGCCCGGCGTCGGGCAAAGGTCCCTTTGGAGGAGGAGACGACTCGGACCAGCTCGGTTGCCACTTTGGGGTCAGGCATATCCCGCATTGCCGTAGCTGCCTCAACGGCAACCCCTGGCACTGCGTCATCCAGCAAGACCGTAGCGCGCGCGCCAAGGTCTCCCCGTTTATAGGTTGCCAGGGAACGGAGGGCCTGAACCCTGACTCCCTGGTCCACGTCGCCGGTTGCACGAAGCAACAGCCGGGCGACGCTTTCACCCTCGAGACGGGAGGAGTCGGCGTAGGCCTTGGTCAGCGTTCGGGCCGCGGTTGCGCGAGTGAGGGGATAGCGATCGCCGAGGGCATCGAGCATTCGGGAGCCGGCGGCAGGGGCACGGAGGCGGCCCAGCGAATAGTAGATGTTCCACCGCAGGTCATCGTCGTCGGTTCCTACCATGCCGAGCAGGCCGTCAACCGGAGCGTTCTTGCCCAGGCGCCATGCCTCGGTGACAGCACGCCGGACAAGGTCGTTACGATCTTCCCGAGCCGTCAGCGCTGAACCGGCCAGGAGGGAACGAAACCAGCGCCCAGCCTGGGCCCCGCCGGTCTTGGCCAGAGCGGTCACCATCTCGAGCGCCGCAGCCGGAGGAGCGAGCTCGGGATCCTCCAACCGCTTGATCAGGTCATCGGAAACGGAAGAGTCGGCGAGCAAGCCGAGAGCGAACGCGGCGTTGGATTCAACGATGGTATCCGGATCCACCAGGAGAGGGAGCAGCAGGGGAATCGCTCGGAGATCACCTAGCCGGCCGGCGGAGAGAGCCGCGATGCGCCGGACCAGTGAGTCGGGCGAAAGAGTGGAGCGCCGGAGGAGCGACTCATCGAAGGTTCGCGCATCCTCTGCGGCGATGATCGGCGCGATCGCTTCGACCAACAGATCGGTTTGGGCGTGAAGCGATTGAGGGATTGAGGAATTGAGGGATTGAACGAGGAGGATAATCCCGAGTCTATACCCCCAGATCCTCCCGCTCCTCAATGCCTCAATCTTGCAATCCCTCAATCCCCCAATCCACGAATCCTTCAATCTCATCACTCCCCCGTTGGTTGAAGCGCTGTGACCACGTTGGCCGGAAGGCGCGAGAGCCTATGGTCGCGATCGAGGCAAACCAGTGCCGTTTCGGCGGTCGCCATCGGAACAGCGTTCTCCGCGTGCTCGATGACGTAGTCGAACACCACCTTCCGGCTCGCTACTTCACGCACCCGGCAACGAATCCTGACCAGATCGTCGTACCGGGCCGGCCCCGCGTAGCGGATTCTCAGGTCGGTAACAACGAGCCTGATCCCCTGAGCTTCCAGTTCCTTGTAGCTGAAGCCCGCCTCCCGCAAATGCTCGGTCCGGGCCATGTCCAGCCAGACGACATAGCGGGCGTGGTAGACCACGCCCATTTGGTCGGTTTCCGAGTAGTTGACCCGGACTGTGATGACCGATTCCCTGGCGGCAGGACTCACTGGTAGACGCTCGAAAAGGTGGCGGAGGGCACATCAAGAGGCGTAGGGCGGCCGGCGAAAAGAAGGTGCCCGGCGTAGTTAGGAAAGTCAAACCGTGCAATCGCTTGCGGGCTGCTACCGAAGCGGGCATCTTCGGCGCCGTGCTGGGCCAACGCCTGCTGATCGTCAGCGATGCCCATCTGGGTCGCGGCACCTCCGAAACCGAGGAGGCCTTCCTGGCATTCCTGGCGGCAGCGCCGAGTCTGGGCGATTGCCTGCTAATCAATGGGGACCTTTTCGAGTTCTGGTTCACCTATAAACGGGTAGTACCTCGCACCGGCTTCCGCGTGGCCGCCTCTTTGGCCGAGTTACGTCGGCGTATCCCGGTGGTGATGACCGGGGGAAACCATGACCGGTGGGGAGGGACATTCTGGCAGAAGGAACTCGGCATCGAGTTCAGCCCCTCAGAGGTCCGTTTGGGAGTGGGTAGACGCGTCGTCCTCGCGCTGCACGGGGATGGGATAACAGAGACTCGTCCCTCTGCGCGGTGGCTGCACCGCCTGACCCGGCATCCCCTGGCCATCGCTGGATTCAGGTCCCTCCATCCGGACGTAGGGCACTGGCTGGTGGATCACCTGAGCGCCAGCCTCGGCAATTCAGAGCCAGACCCGGCGGCCCAGGCCGACGCGGCCCGCCAGCAGCAGCGCTGGGCGGAGGCACGCCTCGAAAGCGATTCGAGTATTGGAGCGATTGTGCTCGGTCACACTCACAAGGCGATGCTTTCAGAGCCTCTCCCAGGGCGTCACTATCTCAACCCGGGCGCTTGGTTTGATGGATACCGCTATGCTGTGCTCAGCGACGAGCGTACCGAGCTGATCCGGTTCACCGCCTGACAATGCCTCAAACCCTTGCCCCAACCGATCCGATCCTGCTCGAGGTTCAAGCGGCCCTGGCGGGTCGCTATTCCGTCGAGCGCGAGCTGGGTCGCGGAGGCATGGCGACAGTTTATCTGGCGCGCGACATCCGACTCGACCGGCTGGTCGCGATCAAAGTCTTGCTGCCCGAGCTCGCGGTCAGACCCGAGCTGCGCGAGCGGTTTCTGCGGGAAACCCGGACCGCGGCCTCGTTCTCACATCCCAACATCGTGCCAGTCCACGCCGTGGAGGAGACGCCCACGCTCCTCTTCTTCGTCATGGGATTCGTTGAGGGAGAGACCCTGACCCAGGTCGTTCGGCGTCACGGCCCGCTCACGGCGACCGCGGCGGCTCGCTTGATACAAGAGGTGGCTTGGGCCTTGTCGTACGCCCATGGCCGCGGCGTCGTGCACCGTGACGTGAAGCCAGACAACATCCTGCTGGAACGGGCGACCGGACGGGCGATGGTTACCGATTTCGGAATCGCGCGCTCGTTTGCGGCGTCAGGATTGACTCAAGTGGGAGAAGTCGTCGGTACCCCGCACTTCATGAGTCCGGAACAGGCGGCTGGAGACCAACTCGACGGCCGGAGTGACCTCTACTCGCTGGGGGTGGCGTCGTTCTTTGCGGTGACCGGACGGGTGCCATTCGATGGGGAGAGCGCACAGGCCATTCTCGCCATGCACATGAGCCGCCCGGCACCACCAATCCTCGAGCTGCGACCCGACCTCCCTGCTCCGCTTGGTGACACGATCGATCGCTGTCTCGCCAAGGAGCCGCAGGACCGGTTTTCCCGGGGCGAGGAGCTGGTGGATGCACTCGAAGGAATCCGGGCTGGCCGGAAGGAAGTTCCCACCTCGATTCGGCTGTGGGTCACCCGGAGCGATCAATTCTTCCGGGTCGGCCTGATCCTGACACTGCTCAGTTCTCAGGTGGTGGGACGGTTCCACAGCGAGCTCGAGCAACTGGTCTCCGGCACGATGTTTCTGGTTCTGGTGATCTCGCTCTGGATCCAGATACCCCTCGGCATGCGGGATCTCGCCCGGCAGGGGCTCGACTTTGGAGATCTGGTGGCAGGCCTTGTGGATCTGGACCACGAGAGGCTGGCTGCCACCGCCGCACTACGCGCTGCGCCGGACTATAACCAGAGGAGACGGATGCGAGCGGTGTTGCTCGCGTTGAGCGGCATTATCGCCGTCCTGCTCCTGCTCTTCGCGCTGAGTCAGAAACGACCTCCACCTGGCCACATCTTCACCCCAATTGGGACCGTGGCTCTGGTGCTGGGCATCGCCGTGGGGATGGGCACCCTCGTTTTCACTGTGGCCGGTGTGGCGAGGATCGGCCGCATGGATCGCCGGATGCACGGCTTGTGGACGGGACCGGTGGGCCGGTTCCTCTTCTGGCTGGGCAGCCTGGGGCTGGAGCAGCACGGCACCGGGGCGACGCCGTCGGCGGGCCCGCGCGCTCCGCTGGAGGACCTTCCACGCGAACAGCGCCACCGGTCTAATCGATTCCGTACTCTTTTTGATCAGATAGACCGGCAGTTAGAGCGCCTCGCACAGCGCGATAACGAGTTGACCGAGACGCTGGATCAGGTGAGCGGGACTACTCCAACATCGGGCGGAGGAGTCGCGGTAAAACATCAAACACTGATCAGAGATCTCGAACAGGCTCAGCGGGGAACCAGCGACCGTCGTCTCGAACTACTGGGGGCACTGGAGAATGCCCGGTTGGGCTTGCTGCGGCTCAAGAGCAAGGTC
>DATIOP010000578.1:0-2959 GCA_035472975.1 Gemmatimonadales bacterium | reverse complement strand
GCCGACGCCCGTGAACAGGTCGAGGACGTCGGCCAGGGTGTTGTCGTCGCCGACGTTCCCGGCGAACACCACGTAGGGGATACCCACAGCCTCGGCCGCCGCCTCGATTGGGCGGAACACCGACACCAGGCCGGGCAGCAGCTGGCCCAGCACCCGGGCCCGGCGGATGCTCAGGCCGCGGACGGCGACATCGTGTGAGGTGATCCCGCCTTTGGCGATCACCCATGCCGGTTGGGCCGTCAACGCCGCACGGACCACCTCGATGACCGCGGTGGACACGGTGCGGGAAATTGCGAGGCTTTCTTCGGCGTCGCGACCGGTGCGCAGGGTGCGGCTCGTGTAGAGCAGCACATCACCGGCTCCCAGGGCGGTGGTCACGCGCCGACCGGTTTCCCGGACATGTCGGTCGCGCCGCCGCGGGTCGAGCAGAGTCGACACGTCCAGCTCGACCTCGGTCATTCCGCTGCGGGCTTGCGCGGCTGCCACTTGCCGGCTGGTCAGCCCGACGTGCGAGCCGACGACGACCAGGCCGTGTCCGGCCGGCCGCCCCTGTGGCCAGATCTGAGCGGCCGACAAGGGCGGGTGCGGGTCCAGACCGGACAGCACCTGCGGGAACGTCGGACCGGCCCGGTGCGCGAATGCCTTCCCCTGCTGCTGCACCTGCAGCAGCCCCAGAACGACGACGTCCAGGTCGGCGTGCTCGGTCGCGTTGACCACCACGAACGCGCCTCCGGACACCTCGTCCAGGATCTCCGCGACCCGGTCCGGCCCACCCAGGCGGATGTCGGTCAGCGAGATGCTTCGCACCTGGCCGGGTTTGATCTGCCCGCGGCTTTTCTCGGCGATGAACTCCTTCAGGTCCGACGATCGGTAGCCGAAGGTGGCGTCGCGGGCGAATTCCGTTGTCCCGGCCGGCACTGCCCGGCCCCCGACGGTGGCCCAGTGGATGTCGGCGGCGGTGAACCGGCCGGCCTCGAAATAGGGTGAGTCGGCGGGGGGAATCACACCCCCCGCCGCTCTCAGGACCGGACGTGACGATCTCTCGTCATCCGGCCCCCACAGTCCGTCCGGAGGTGGTGCGGACGATGAGGTGCCAGTGAGCGAAGAGCCGAGGCTCTCGCGTCCGGACGCCATCTAGCCAGGCCCGCGCCCTATCGGGCCTGCCCCGCAGTCGTTTGAACTTGTACATCGCCCATCGAACGAGGTGCCCGTCGATGCGCTTTGCGAGGAAGTACAACTCCGAGCGGTAAAAGCGCCCGTAATAGTTGATCCAGCCCCGCACCTGAGGATTGATATCCTCGGCGAGACCGGACAGATCCGTCCTGCTCCGACGCCTGAGGTGCCAGTCCCTGATCTGCTTTCCTTTCGCCTTCCTCGCCTTGGTGCTCATGGCCGGATTGAAGCTCACAAAGAAGCCTCGCGGACCCCGAACCACTCGTGCCCGGAAGGTATAGCCGAGGAAATCGAAGCTGGTGTGCTCCGAGTTACCCCGGCGGATCGCGTCCTTGCAGTATGCGATCTTCGTCTTCTCGGGATGCAGTTCCAGACCCACGGCCGCGAACCGGTCGGCGACGGAGGCCAGCAGACGCTTGGCCTGACCCTCGGTCTTGCAATGGGCGATGACATCGTCGGCATAACGCTCGAAAGGACACGTCGGGAACTCCCGATCCATCCATCGGTCGAATGCGTAATGCATGAACAGGTTAGCCAGGACGGGCGAGATCGGAGACCCCTGCGGGGTTCCCTTCTCCCGCGCCTGCCGGGTCCCATCCGGCATCTGCATCGGCGCTTTAAGCCACCGACCGATGTAGAGCAGAACCCAGCGTTCGTCGGTGTGGTGAGCCACCGCTTTGAGTAGCAGATCATGCGGAACGCTGTCGAAAAAGGCCCGGATATCAAGATCTAACACCCAGTCCCGTCGCCAGCAACGCTCACGAGTCACGGCCAGAGCGTCATGAGCGCTTCGCCCCGGACGGTAACCGTAACTGTCCTGGTGAAAGATCGGCTCCAGCCTCTCTTCCAGCAGCATCGCAGCCGCGGTCTGGGCAACGCGATCCGCCGTATTCGGCACGCCGAGCGTCCGGACCCCCAAACCATGATCTTTCGGTATCTCCACCGCGCGCACCGGTCCCGGGAAATAGCTTCCCGACGACAGCCTGTTCCACAACCGGTAGAGGTTGTCCCTCTCCCGCCCGCCGAACTCGGCGATGCTCACGGCATCCACGCCCGGCGCGCCCCTATTGGCCCGGACCTTCTCCCACGCCCGGTAGACCAGGCGCTTATCGATCTCAAACGACTTCACCTTCGGCTTGGGTCCAGCCGGCGGCTCCTCCCCGAGAGGGTTGGCCACCCGTCGACCCTGGTCCGCTCGGCCCCTTGGCTCCAGGACCATTACAGTCCCTTCATCGCTACTACGAGCCGACCCGCCCCTGTGCCCCGCATCGGTACTCCGCCGCTCGCGGTTTCAGCCGCTCGCGGTTCTCCCTTTCGCGGCCAGGCAACAACGCCCTGACCGACAGCATCGAGACGACAGGTTCTCCTGTTCCGTGCCAGCGCCCGCGACGGGCTCACGCCACCTCTACACCGGACGCCGCCAAGACAGCATGCAGTCAGCATCCTGGCTGAGGGACTGCCCAACAGGCAGACCTTTGTCCCGGGAGTTCCGACCGCCCCCGGTTTTGACGTCGATATTCTACGGTTTCGATGCGTCAGCAGTGGTTCACACATGTTCGTCTTCCCGTCGCATACCTCGCCCCGCTCACGGCGGGACTTTCCGTATCGCTCACGACCCCGGCTCTTGACCGACGCCGCATACGGTGGTTTGGGACCCCCGACTGCTCGGCGACCCCGGAGGACCTACCTCCATCACTGGCACAGCACGGTTCATCTCAGCGATCTTCTACATCGCTTCCACTCCCCTTCCAGGACACACGCCGGAATCAGTAGGACCCCGTCGAAC
>DATIOP010000577.1:0-18989 GCA_035472975.1 Gemmatimonadales bacterium | reverse complement strand
GACAGCTCACCGTGCTCCTGGTGATCGATGTGAGTGCGTCGGGCCACTTCGGCTCCGCCCTGCGCACCAAGCGGGATCTCGCCGCCGAGCTCGCCGCGGTGCTGGCGTTGGCCGGGACGCGGCATCGTGACCGGGTCGGTGCCGTGCTGTATACCGATCGCGTCGAGTGGTTCGCACCGCCCCGAAGCGGACGGCGCCATGCCCTGACGATCGTGGACCGGGTCCTCGGCGTCGAGCCGGCCGGTCGCGGAACCAACCTGCCCCTCGCGCTCGACTATCTCGAACCCCTGCTCCACCGCCGCGCCGCTGTCGCCGTGATTTCGGATTTCATGGATCCGGAACAATGGGGCGCCATGGAGCGACTCGCTCCACGACACGATGTCGTGGCGATCCAACTTAGCGACCCGCGGGAACGGGCGATGCCTTCTATCGGTCTCGCAACGTTGTGGGACCCCGAGACCGGGGAATGGCGAACCGTGGATCTCTCCCTCGAGGCAACGCACCGTCAGCTCCACGATCAGTGGGTGGAGTTCGAGGCGAGCCTCGCGCGCCGCTGCCATGCTAACCGGATCGACCTGCTGCGCCTTTCCACCGATCAACCCTATTCCGAACCGCTGGCCGCCTTCTTCGGCCGCCGGAACCGCCGCACGGCCTGAACATGCTGCGGGTGGCGCTGATCGTGGGGATTCTCGCCGGATATTTCGCCGGGACGGCTCAGGCTCAATCGCTGACCGTGAGCATCCGGCCGGGCAAAGTCCTCCTCGGCGATCCCGTGATAGCGGACGTCACCGCCCGCCTCGATCCCGGGCAAGAGTTGGTTGACCGGGTTCCCCGCCCGCTGATTCCTCCACCCGATGGCGTGCAGTACCTGGGAGGAGATTCCCTGCGCGCCGATCGCGAGGGAACCTTTCACGGCACGGTGCGCTTCGCGTTCTACCGGCTCGGCAACCAGCCAGTGCCGACCTTGGCACTATTGTACCGTCCGAAGAGCGACCAACCCATCGATACCCTGGTCCACCAGCCAGTCTCGATCACCGTTTCCGGTTTGGCACCGGCAGGAAGCCCCCAGCTCAAGGACATTCGCCCGCTGGCTGACATCGGACCGCCACGCTGGGCGCCCCTGATCGTTCTTCTGCTGGTGGTTCTGGCTGGTGTGCTGGTGATCGCGCGGACTATGCGTCGGGAACGAACAGCACCTGGAACGGCCGTCACCGCGGTCTCGGGACGAGCGCCCTTCAACAAGGCCTTGGCGGAACTGGATCGGCTGGAGGCACAAGCGCGAGCCAGCGCAGATGGGATACCTGAGCTGTATTCCAACGTACGGGATATTCTGCGCGCGGCACTGGTAGACGCCGGCATGGTTGGCTCGGCCAGTCTCACCACGCCCGAGTTGAGCGAGGTTCTCCCCCGGACAGCGGCAGCATCAGAGGGCGCCGCACGGATGATCCAGCTCCTCACGGCGGGTGATCTGGTCCGGTTCGCTGCCGTTCGGCCCGACCGCGACGCCGCCATGGATCATCTCGCTGCAGCTCGCCGGCTCCTCTCCGAATGGAATCAATCGGCCCGGTTCGAGGTAGCGGATGCGATTCGCTAACCCGCTGCTTCTCCTGGCCTTGGTGGCGCCATGCCTCTGGCTCTGGCAGTCCTGGCGCGCAGGACGAAGGCTTCCGGTGCGACGGCTCGCCTTCCCTGCTTTGCGATTTCTCCCGCCGCAGTCGCAATCGGCGCGCGTCCAGTGGCGCCGGCTGCCAGCCGTGTTGCTGGCGAGCGGTCTCGTCCTCTTGATCGTGGCACTGGCGCGTCCCCAGGTGGCCGGCAAGGCCGAACCCACTCGCCTCAAGTCGCGCAACATCATCGTGGCGCTCGATATCTCGAGCAGCATGAAGGCAACGGACTTTAAGCCGGGCAACCGCCTCGCCGTGGCGCGGGAAACGGTTCGTGAATTTGTGCGTCGCCGCCAGGGAGATCTCGTCGGCCTCGTGATTTTCGCAGGCCGGGCCTACCTGCAGGCTCCACTCACAACCGACGTCGCCGTGCTGGACCGGTTGATTGAACAGGTGCAGATCGGCTTGCTGCCCGACGGCACCGCAATCGGGACCGCTCTCGCCCTGAGTCTCAACCAGCTCAAGAATCTGCCAGCGGGCGCCTGCACCATCGTGCTCATTACCGACGGCGCCAACAACACCGGCGAGCCAAGTCCACCGATGGCAGCCGAAGCGGCTCGGGCTCTGGGGATCCGGGTGCACGCGATCGGCCTCAGCTCGAGCGACACTTCGCAGACCTGGCTGAATGGGGTGTGGAGTGTGCGCACGCTTTCTCCCCGCCTCGAAGGACGGGACGAAGCGGCACTCAAGTCCCTGGCGGCACGAACCGGAGGTCAGTACTACCGCGCCAGTGATCCCGAAGGCCTCAACCGGATCATGGCCGAGATAGATCCGCTGGAACGGATCGAGGTCGAGGTAAATGAAACCAGGCGGTACCACGAGCTGTTCCCCTGGATGCTCTTCGTGGGACTGGTGCTCACCTGCTCCGGCGCGGCGCTGGAAAACACCTGGCTCCGGCGGCTGCCATGATTTTCGCCCACCCGGTGCTCTTGCTTGTTGCCCTGGCCGCGCCGCTGGTCTTCGTCCTGGAGCGTCGGGGATCTCGCGCCCGGCGCCAGGCCCTCGCCGACTTCGCCGCTCCGGAGCTCGTGGCCCGCACCTCCTCGATCCCCACGATTCCAGGAGAGAAGCTGCGGCCCTGGCTTCGAGGCCTCGGCGTACTGGCGTTGGCGCTGGCGCTGGCGCGACCCCAGTGGGGACGACACCCGGCGCCGCTCGCGCGAACCGGCCGCGACATCATCGTCGCCCTCGACCTCTCCCGCTCGATGAAAGCGGAAGATGTGGGAGAGACCCGCCTCGAGCGCGCCAAGCAACTCGCCTGGCAGCTCGCCGCGGTGTCCCCCGGCGACCGGATCGGTCTCGTGGTCTTCGGGGGGGCCGGATTCCTCCAGCTCCCGCCCACGACCGATTTCGGAACTTTCCAGCTCTTCCTCAGCGCCGCGTCCCCCGATCAGATCGGCGACCCCGCCACCGATCTCTCGGCGCCGATCAAGGTCGCCCTGTATACGCTCAGTCGTGAGGGTACACCGTCAGGCTCACGCGCCATGGTCCTATTATCGGACGGTGAAAACTCCGAGCCGCTTGCTCCCGCGATCTTCGATTCCCTGCGGGTAGCGCGGGTTCCAGTCTTTGCGGTCGGTGTGGGCACGGCCGAAGGGGCCCGCATGCCATCTGATTCAGGATCGGAGGTAGGCCCCTGGTTCCTGGATCACATCGGCCGGCAGGTCGTCACTCACCTCAACGAGGACGATCTCAAAGCGATCACGATGGCGAGCGACGGTGGCTACGCGCGGTGGGACGACACACAGGCACTGCAGCGGGTCTCCACCGCTCTCGCCTCGCTCCAGTCCCGCACGCTGGGTGAGCAACAGGCCACCGAACCGACCGAGCGCTATCAATGGCCCCTCGCGATCGCGGTCCTGCTGCTGAGTCTCGATCTGCTGCTTAGTCTGCCGGGCAAGGCGGGCCGGCAGATTCCCTTGCTCCTCGCCAAGGCGGCTGGAATTGTGCTGCTCGCAGGCACGACGACTTGTGGCAAGGGTCGCCAGGATCTGATCGCCGGCCGACAGCTCTACGAGGCAGGCAAGTTCGACGAGGCGTATCAAGCCTTCTCCCGCGCCGCGGCACAGGACGGGAATCCAGCCGTGCGCTACAACTCGGGCAATGCCCAGTACCGCATGCGGCACTACCTCGACGCCACCAAATCCTGGCAGTCCGCGCAAGGCGAATCCACCCGCCTCAAGGAGTGGACCTGGTTCAACCTCGGCAATGCATTCCTGCGCGCCGACGAGGACGCAGAGGGCCAGGGCGACCATCTGCGTCGCTCGATTGCGGCATATGAGGAAGCTCTGCGGATCGATCCGGGAGACCAGGAAGCCAAGTGGAATCTCGAGCTGGCACTCCGGCGCCGCGGCGACATCGACGGCCCGGGCTCTCGAGGAACCGGCCGTGGCATGGCGGGCCGGGGACAGATGCGCGAGGAAGGCTACGAGGGAGCGCGGGAATCAGCGGTCGGAGCGATGGCCGGTGGCGGCCAGGGAGAGGGCGAGGGCGAATCGGCTCCGGAACTGGACTCCGAGCGCGCCCGCCGCCTTCTGGAAAGCATTGAGCGGGAACAACTTGCGAGCCACGAAGGGCGCCGCGCCCAGAGCGGTCCGACCGGCGGTCGGGATTGGTAATAGGAATCTGAGCCGCTTAAGTTTCGGCAGCAAACACACCCTTTCTCGGAGTTCTGACTTCATGTCGAACCCATACCAGGGAACCGGCCAGCCCTCGCTCGCTCAGGAGTCGTTGGAGGCCGAGCGAATCACCGCGTTCCTCCGCAAAGTGTACGGGTGGATGTTCGTCGGTCTCGCCGTCACGGCAGTCGTCGCGTTCTACGTGGCGAGTTCTCCGGTCATTCTGCAGGCGGTGTTCGGAAACCCAATTCTGCGTTGGG
The DNA here is from genome assembly GCA_035472975.1 of Gemmatimonadales bacterium. Lineage (GTDB taxonomy): Bacteria > Gemmatimonadota > Gemmatimonadetes > Gemmatimonadales > GWC2-71-9 > DATBGE01. The sequence continues at coordinate 14,447 of DATIOP010000577.1, read as the reverse complement.
GCCTGTTACTCGGCACCTTGGGTATGGTCTGGTATCTCTCCGCCCGCATATCGGAGATCGAGCCGACCAAGGCAGGGGTGCTGTTCGTCGTCTACGCCGGCCTGATGGGCGTGCTGCTCTCCGCGATCTTCGTGGTCTACACCGGGTCCTCGATCGCGACGGCGTTCCTTACCGCCGCCGCGATGTTCGGAGCGCTCGCCCTCTACGGGACGATGACCAGTCGCAGCCTCGCCGGCGTGGGGCAGTTCGCCTTCATGGGATTGATCGGAGTCGTCATCGCATCGATCGTCGGCATCTTCTGGCAGAACGACATGTTCCAGTTCGTCCTGTCGGTATGCGGTGTGATCGTCTTCACCGGGCTCACGATGTGGGACGCGCAACGGCTCAAGGCGATGGCACTCAAGGTCGAGGGTCCTCAGGTCGGGTCCTACGCGATCGTCGGCGCGCTGGCGCTGTACCTCGACTTCATCAATCTGTTCCTGTTCATCCTCCGGCTGTTTGGCAGGAGACGGTAAACAGCGTGAAAGGTGAGAAGTAAGAGGTGAGAAGGAACTGCGTTAAACGACCCTCCCTGGCCTCACGGTCACGGAGGGTCGATTGCTACGGGACCCCGTCTCACTTCTCACCTCTCACGCTTTTGAGCCGTCCCCTTCCCCTAAGTCCTTACCCCCACTAGTATTCCGCCGTTCGCAATCATCCTCCCCGAACCCCACACCAGGGCCGGGGCTCATCGACCAAAGGAAGGTGTCATGACCCGTCAGTACGAGGCGGTCTATATCTTCGATAGTGCGCTCGAAGAAGCCGCCATCAACGAGCGACTCGCTCGATTCCACGCCCTCATCCAGAAGCCAGGCGCCGAGGCTCCCCAGGTGAATCACTGGGGGAAGCGCACCTTGGCCTACCCCATCAAGAAGCATGACACCGGGTACTACGTCGTAGCCAAGTTCGACACCACCGGAGATGCCCTGCCGGAGTTCGAGCGCGCGGTCAAGCTGGAGGAAGGTGTCCTCCGGTTCCTGGTGGTGGTGAGCGAAGGTGAGCAGCCGGTGCCGGTTGGCGCCGCGAAGGCAGATGAGGAGGACGATGAATGAGACTCCCCCAGAAGACCTGCGCCATCTGCGAAGCCGGCGTGCGGGTGGTGGACTACAAGGACGAACGGACCTTGACCCGGTTCCTGACTGAGCGGGGCAAGATTCTGCCCAGCCGGCTTTCCGGAACCTGTGCCCGGCATCAGCGGCAGCTCAGCACGGCAATCAAGCGCGCGCGGGAACTGGCCCTGCTGCCCTACATCAAGGGCTACGTAGGCTGACAGCTACTGTGGCTGGTACCGTTGGGCGGCCCCGTACCTCGTGGGCTGGGGCGGCAGTGCTCTTTGGCTATCTGGTGTTGTTCCCGCCCATTCTCGTGCTCGGGCCCCTCGCCGCGTTGTTGGCTGCGTCGCGACCCGATTCGACCCGGGAATGGATCTGGCTCGCGGTCACGGTCAGCGCCATCGCGTTCTTCGCTGCCGGGGCCTCGGGGATCGCCAGCACGATGCTGATCGGCTGGGGACTGATGGCGGCGGGTGCGTTCGCCCTGCTCATGCTGACTCGTGACCGGCAGATGATCAAGGGGGCACTGGGTGCCTGTGGTCTTGCCACGGCCGCAGCGACGGCTTGGGCCTGGATCCTGGGGACGCAGTGGAAAGATGTAACCCTCGCCGTGGCCCACGACGGTTGGGAGCGCTGCCGTGAGTTGCTGGATTCGGGAGTGTTTTCTCCTGAGCGCGCGGCGGGCGTACAGGTGTACATCAATGCGATGGCGGATGGCATCGGCGCCTCGGCAATGCTGTTCCCCGGGCTCCTTATCGCCAGCGCTATCCCTGGGATGGCACTCGCGTGGAGCTGGTACCACCGGGTCGCGGCCAAGCCGTATGGCCACCGGGCTGGACCCTTCGCCGAGTTTCGCTTCAGCGACGATGTGGTCTGGGGTGTGGTGCTGTGCCTGGCGCTGCTGGTGCTCCCGCTGCCGAACGCGGCACATGTCTTCGGAGCCAATCTGGCGCTGATTGTAGGCTGTTTGTACGTCACTCGAGGCGCCGCGGTAGCCTGGTCGGCGATCGGCTCATCGGGAAGCGGTGTGCTCGTCGCGTTGTGCCTTGGTGCTGTCTTCATTTTCCCGGTCGCCCTGAGTGGCTTGTTCCTCTTCGGGCTGTCCGACACCTGGATTGATTTTCGCCGGCGGTTCACTCCCGCCGCCTCAGGAGGGTAGTGTCATGGAAGTGATTCTGCGTGAAGATGTGAAGTCTCTCGGCCGGGCCGGCGAACTGGTGAAGGTGAAGGCCGGTTATGCCCGGAATTTCCTGCTTCCCCAGGGCCTGGCCTATGAGGCGAGCGAGGGCAACCGCAAGCGCATCGCGGCCGAATCGAAGGCCCGTGACGCGCGCCGAGTGGCCGAGCGGGGCGAAGCCGAGGCGTTCGCCAGCCGGCTGGCCGGGGCCAAGGTGGTACTGACCCGCAAAGCCGGTGAGGAAGGGCGGCTCTTCGGATCGATCACCGCCCAGGACATCGCCGACGCGCTCGCGACCCAGGGTCTAACCGTGGACCGCCGGAAGATCGAGCTGACCCAGCCGATCAAGACCGTCGGCGCTCACGTCGCCCCCGTCAGGCTCCACGCCGACGTGCACGCCGAGGTTCACGTCTCCGTCGAGGCTGAGTGAATCCAGCCCGATGAGCGTCGGGATCGCATACGTTGACGGTCCGAGGCTGTCACGCTCGCTGCTGGCAGCCTCCGACTGGGTCACCGCCGGACGGGACGAGATCAACCGGATCAACGTCTTTCCGGTCCCCGACGGTGACACCGGCACCAATTTCAGCCTGACCCTCCGCTCAGTCTCCGATGCCCTGCGGGCCCTGGGCGACTCACCGCTGGACAATACCGCTCGAACCGCTGCTCGCGGTGCCGTCCTCGGTGCCCGCGGGAATTCAGGGATGATGCTCGCGCACTTTCTTCTCGGCTTCGCAGAGGCACTGGAAGGAAGAGAGACAGGCACCGCGAAGGACATCGCCCGCGCCATCCGCCAGGGCGCCGACCGGCTCTACTCCTCTCTCGACGACCCCCGGGAAGGCACCATTATCACCGTCGCCCGGGAGGCCGCCCTCGCCGCCGAGCGCGCGGCTGTCGACTCCCCCGACATCAGCGTGTTCATGAGCCGGCTCCTCGCCGAAGGCGAAATCGCACTCGCCCGCACCCCCGAGTTGATGGCGGTGCTCAAGGAAGCCGGAGTGGTAGACGCTGGCGGCAAAGGCTTCGTGCGGATGATCGAAGGAGTTGTTCGGCTGATCGAAGGCGATCCCATCCTTCCGGCGACGGCCACCACCGGCGAATTCTCATCCATTCCCGCAGCAGAGTTCGATGTCGCCGCCGAGCGGGACTTCCAGTTTTGCACCGAGGCGATGGTCCAGGGCGAACAGCTTCCGTCGGCCAACGAGGTGCGCTCCGTCCTGCGCGAGTTCGGCGGCAGCGTGCAGGTCGTGGTGGCGGGAGACATCCTCAAGCTGCATGTGCACACGGACACACCGGATGCCGTCTTTACCTGTGCAGCCCGCTGGGGAAAAGTCTCCGCGACCAAGGCGGAAGACATGCGCGAGCAGCATCGGAAGCTCGCGCATCCCGAGCGGCGCCCAGTGGCGATCGTGGCCGACAGCTCGTCCGATTTGCCCGATGCCGTGCTGGACCGGCATCATATCGCGCTGGTGCCGCTGCAGGTGATGTTCGGCGATAGGACGTACCGCGATCGGCTGGAACTGAAGCCTGAAGCGTTTTACGCCACGATGCGGCGCTCGCGAGCGCACCCGACCACCTCGCAGCCGACACCGGCCGAGTTCGTGCGGGTCCTACGGGACGCTCGGTCGGAAGCCGACGAAGTCGTAGCAGTACTGGTTGCCTCCCGGTTGTCGGGCACGTTTCAGGCTGGGATGATGGCAGCGCGTGCCGCCAACATCGATGGGGTAGAATTCGTTGATAGTGCATCGGCCTCGCTCGGGCTCGGACTCCTGGCCCTGCGAGGTGCGGAACTCGCGGAGTCGGGGTGGTCGGCCAGAGACATTGCGGAAGAGCTGCGGCGGGTACGGCGCCAGTCAGGCGCGTTGGTGACGGTGGACCGGTTCGACAATCTGTTGCGCTCCGGTCGGGTGACTCGCGGAAAAGCCTGGCTCGCCGGGCTGCTGGACGTGAAGCCGATCCTCGGCCTGGATGATCTCGGGTCCATCATTCCCGTGGACCGGGTGCGGGGGCGGGACAATGTGGTACCCCGAGTCCTGAGTCTGCTGGAACGACGCCTCACTCCGCGGCCCAAGGCGGTACGCTTCGGGATCGTTCATGCGGAGGCCCCGGAGCCCGCCGAGCGAATGCGGCGAGCCATTGTTGCCGCGTACCAGCCCCGGGATTGTTTCGTGACGCTGGCCACCGGGGTCCTGGGTGCCCATGTTGGATTCGGCGCATGGGCGGTGTTCTACCAGGTGGAAGACGGGGTGCGCGAGCATCCCACGGGCGCGGCCGCATGAAGAGTCCCATCGGGGCGCGGCCGCCCGAAGCGCTGCGAACCGCCATCGAGGCGATCGCGGACTTGAAGGGACGGGACTTGCTGGTGCTGGATTTACGCGGTCTTAACGATGCGACGGACTATTTTGTGGTAGCGTCCGGTACGTCCGATGCGCACGTGAGAGGTCTGGCCAATTCGGTGATGGATAAGCTGCATCACCAGGGACAACGGGCCCACCATGTTGAGGGATTGACCGTCGGACGGTGGGTGCTGTTGGACTATGTGGACTTTGTGGTCCACCTGTTTCACCCAGAGTCCCGAGCGTTTTATCAGCTCGAGCGGCTCTGGACCGATGCTCCGGAATTGAGCATCGGTCACTGACAAGGTTGGGTATGCTCATGATTCGACGCCTGGCGTTCGGGCTGGCCCTGCTGGCAGCGACACCGGCCTTGCTCTCTGCGCAGTACTTCGGGCAGAACAAGGTCCAGTATCGTTCGTTTGATTTTCGGATCCTCCGGACCGAGCACTTCGACATCCATTACTACCCGGATGCCAGGGCGGCGGCGCTGGATGCCGCCCGGATGGCCGAGCGGTCGTACGGCCGTCTGTCTCGCCTGCTCAAGCACGAATACAAGGAGCGGAAGCCGATCATCCTCTACGCTTCGCACTCCGACTTCCAGCAGACCAACGCGCTGGGGGGCGAGTCGCCCAGCGAAGGCACCGGCGGCGTCACCGATTTCCTGAAGCAGCGGATAATTCTGCCCTTCACGGGCTCCTACGATGACCTGGAGCACGTGCTGCAGCACGAGATGGTTCACCAGTTCCAGTACGACATTTGGAGTCGGGGCCGGGCCGGTGCGGGGCTGCAGCAGGTCATCGCGATCAATCCGCCCCTCTGGTTCGTCGAAGGCATGGCCGAGTACCTGTCGGTGGAAACCAATGACAAGGGCGATCCCGCCGGTGCCGTGGATGCCAACACCGCCATGTGGTTGCGGGACGCGGTGCGCAACGGGAAGATGCCCACCATCGACCAGCTGGAGAATGATCCGCGGATTTTCCCCTATCGCTTCGGTCAGGCGCTCCTTGCCTTCATCGGTGCGCGGTGGGGAGACGAGGCGATCGGTGCGATCCTCCAGGGAACTCTGGCGGGCGGTGGCGGTCTCGAAGGATCACTCAAGCGCACCATCGGTGTTGACTACCCGAAGCTCACCGACCTCTGGCACGACGCGGTGCAGAAGCGCTACCTGCCCGAGGTGGCGACTCGCGACGCTCCGCGCGCCGTGGCGGAAGAGATCCTCAGCCAGAAGAAGTCCAAGGGCACCTACCACCTGGCCCCCGCCCTCTCTCCGGACGGCACCAAGGTCGCGTACTTCAGCGAGGGCGACTTCTTCTTTGTTGACCTCTATCTCGCCGACGCCCACACCGGCAAGGTCGAGAAGAAGCTGCTCAAGTCGACCTACAGCACCAACTACGAGACCTTCCGGTTCATCAATTCGACGGCCTCCTGGTCCGCCGACGGGACCCAGCTTGCGATCGCGGCCAAGAAGGGGGAGCGGGATGATATCGTCATCATCGATCCCAAGCGAAACAAGGAGATCCGCCGGATCAAGCTGAAGCTCAGTGGTGCCCTCACGCCGAGCTGGAGTCCGGACGGCACCAAGCTGGTGTTCACCGGCCTCGACGGAGGTATTTCTGACCTATTCATCGTGGACGCCGACGGGGACAACCTCCAGCGACTGACCAACGACAAGAACGCCGACTTCCACCCGGTCTGGTCTCCCGACGGGAAAACCATCGCGTTCGCGACCGATCGCGGCCCCGACACCGACTTCAATACCCTGAAGATCGGGAACCTGAAGATCGCGCTGTATCATCTGGATACCGACTCGATCGAGGTCCTCCCCGAGATGGAGTGGGGAACCAACCGGAGCCCCCAGTGGGCGCCGGATGGCCAGTCGATCGCGTTTGTCTCCGACCGCGACGGGGTCAGCAACATCTTTCTGTTCGACTTCACCGACCGGCAGCTCTACCAGCTGACCCATTTGTTCACCGGCGCGCAGGGCATTACCACGTTTTCGCCGGTCATCAGCTGGGCCCAGAAGGCGGATCGGTTCGCCTCGGTGATCTACAACAAGGGGGACTTCGACGTTTACGCAGTGGACAACATCCGCTCGTTCAAGCGCGATCCCTGGAAGCCGCCTACTGAAACGCCAACGCCGCCCACCGCCGAGCCGCCTCAGCCGCTCATCGCCCAGCGGGTGGACTCGGTCACCAGGCCGGTGGGCGAAATAAACGACACCGTCACCGACTCGACCAAGCTGGGTAACCGGCCCCCGATCGAGGACACCGGTTCGCTCTACCGTACCCCTCAGGGCTTCCGGGAGGCCGATTCCGAGCCCGCCGGCCGCGACTCGTCCCACACCGAGCCGATCTCGATCAGCGCCCTGATGGATTCCGTGGCGCTGAACCTGCCGGATACAGCCGAGTTTTCCGACCAGAAGTACAAGGTCAAGTTCCAGCCGGACTACGTGGCCCGGCCGACAATCGGCTACACCCGGGACAACTTCGGCCGCGGGTTCTATGGAGGTAGTGCCATCCAGCTCAGCGACATGCTGGGTAACCACAACCTCCTGTTCTCGCTCTTCATCAACGGCCGGATCACTGAGGCGCAGGTCGGTGCCTCGTATTTCAACCTGAGCAACCGGCTTAACTGGGGCGTCGGCCTGAGCCAGGAGCCGTACTACTTCATCGAACCCAGCATCGTGGTCCCGGCCCAGGACGGCACGAACGACAACGTGCTGGTGACCAACATCCAACGAATCGTCTATCGATCGGCGCAGTTCGGCTCGTATTACCCGATTGACCGGTTCCGGCGTCTCGAAGGCAACATGGCCGTCGTGAACGTCGATGAGCATATCCAGACGGTCTTCGAGCAATTCGATCCGGTTAGCGGGATCCTGACTCAGGACCCGGTCACCCGGGAGCGGAGCGCCGGCAACTCCACCTTCCTCGAGCCGTCGGTGGCGTACGTCTTCGACAACTCGCTGCCGGGATACGTCGCTCCCTTCTATGGCAAGCGGTTGCGGTTGAGCGTCTCTCAGGCGGTCGGGGGCTGGCAGTACACCTCCCTGCTGGCCGACTATCGCCGCTACGATCACCTCCTGGGTCCGTTCACTCTGGCCACCCGCGTGCTGGGCTATGGCCGGTACGGACCGGATAACGACCGATTCCTGCTCTTCCTGGGAAGCACCGACCTGGTCAGAGGTAACACTTCGGGCTCGTATTACAGCCACGAATGCCGCGCCGCAAACTTTACCTGCGTGCAGCTCGAGCGGCTGCTGGGTACCCGGATCGCGGTCGGTAATGCCGAACTCCGTTTCCCCCTGTTGTACGGTGGCCTGGCCTTCCTGCCCTCCGGTTTCCCGCCCATCGAGGGTGCCCTGTTCTATGACGTGGGCGTGGCGTGGGACGACGCCAGCACCGTGAAGTGGCACCGCGATGCCGGCGATGATCCCTTGAACGTCCGGACGCCGAGCCAGACCTTCGGCGCCGGAGCTCGGATGAACGTGTTCGGAATCATGATCCTGCGGGTCGACTACTCGATTCCGCAGGAGCGGTCGGCATTCAAGGGGTACTGGACCCTCAGCCTGGGTCCGGCCTTCTAGGAGGGGCGGGACGGCGGTACGATGGAGCGGCGGTAGGGAGCGGCCAAGCTTAGTTAGTCCTACTGTCGAGCTGTCGTACCGTCGGCCCGCCCTTCTTCCGCACTCCCACCGCTCGGCCGTCCTACCTATCTTTCATTGGTGAACGGCCGTCCTTACCTCGCCGCTGCGGGGCTCGTCGTCGGTGCGCTCGCGTGCCAGACTCCCCCGCCCTCTTTGGCTCACGGTCTCTCCGCTGCCAGTGCTTCACCACCCTCAACACTGCTTCGGGTTCCCTCGGCGGGGGGTCAGGCACAGCTGTACCGCCCGCCCGCGTTGGATCCGGCCAAGTGGAAGTCCGAAGGGGCGCTGCCAGGGGTGCGCCGGGTCGTCGGTGCGGACTTGGACCAGGGACTGATCTACCTGCTGGGAACCAAGGCCGAGGTCGTCACCCTCGACCTGCAGACCGGCAGGGTGCGGCAGCAGGTGATCGACGGAGTTCGTGATGCCGCCATCGGGCCGGATGGGACCCTCTACACCGTCGATGACAGCAACGCGGTGACCCAGTTGGTGCGCCGTAACCCGGTCCGCTTTCAGAGCCGGCTGCCCAGCCGGCCCCGCGACCTGTTCGGCACCAAGGATGCCCAACTGCTCGCCATCACCCGCGGCAGCGGCAACCAGCTGAACGTGCTGAGCAGCGACCAGCCTCCTACCGAGGTTCCAATTCCCTCGGGCGACGCGGCGGCAACCCTTTGGGGAGACATGGTGGCTGTTGCGGCCGACACGGCGGTCGTGCTGGTCGATCCGCGAGAGCAGAACAAGCTGGAGAGCATTCCGATCTCGGAGCACGCTCGAGCCGTTGCCTTCTCGCCTTCGGGGCACCGCCTGTACGTGGCGAGGCGGGAAGGATCCGTTCTGGTATTCAATCGGTTCACCAATGAGCAAGTCGGGGAGATTACCCTTCCCGGACCGGCCCGTGCACTGCGGATGGGGCCCTTCGGGCGGTGGCTTCTGATCAATCCACCCTCCGCGGACTCGCTCTGGCTGGTGGATCTGTCGAGCAACAAGTTCGTAGCGGGATTCGAGACCGAATGGAGCAGCGATCTTCCCACCATCACCAATCAGCAGCTCCTCCTGCTCAAGTCGGGGGGAGACGTCGTGGCGATTGATCTCACCCAGTCGAAGATGACCGTCACCGGGCGGGTAAAGGGCGGCGCCAAAGACTACTGGATCACGCTTCCCTGGTCTCCTGAGACCGGTACCGCGAGCCCGACTCCGGAGATTCCTGAGTCAACCGTCGTGGCGGAAGACAGCGTGCCGAGCACCGAGGTCTTCCTCCAAGTGAGCAGCTCGCAGAACAAGGCTTGGGCGAGTGAGCTCGCCTCCCAGTTGAGCAGCGCGGGACTTCCGGCCCGGGTCATCAACCCGCGCGCCGGAGAAGAAGGCTTTCGCGTGGTCCTCGGTCCCTATCCGACGCGGGAAGTCGCCGAATCAGCCGGCCGCCGTTTGGGTCGTCCTTTTTTCATCTATCAACCCGATCGACAGGACGCCAGCCCATGAAGCTCACCAAGCTCGAGCTCTCCGGCTTCAAATCCTTCGCCGATACCGTCACGCTCAGTTTCGGTGAGGGAGTCACAGCGATCGTAGGTCCCAACGGATGCGGCAAGTCGAACGTATCCGACGCCGTTCGCTGGGTGCTGGGCGAGCAATCGGCCCGGTTGCTGCGCGGCGGGAAGATGGAGGACGTGATTTTCCAGGGCGCGGCGGGCCGCCGGCCAGTCAACGTGACGGAGGTATCGCTCTTCCTCGATAACACTGAGGGAGACCTGCCGATCGCGTATCGCGAGGTCCAGATAACTCGGCGCCTCTCCCGGTCCGGTCAGAGCGACTATCTGCTGAACGGTGCCTTGGTCCGGCTGCGCGACATCCAGGACCTGCTCCGGGGAACCGGTCTGGGCAGCGACGCAGGTGTCGTCATCGAGGCGAAGATGATCGAGCTGCTGCTCTCCGATCGGGCCGAGGAGCGCCGCTCGCTGTTCGAAGAGGCAGCCGGGATCGGCCTCTACCGCGACCGCAGGCAGACCACCGAGCGCCGTCTCGAGGAGACCGGCGGCGACCTGCAGCGGGTAGAGGACCTCATAGCCGAAGTCCAGAGCCAGATCCGGAGCCTCGCCAGGCAGCGGGGAAAGGCCGAGAGATACGCGAAGTTGTCCGAAGAGAAGTTCTCGGTGCAGCTCACCCTGGCTCGCCGCCAGCTGGAGCGCCTGGCCGGCCAGATTGCCACCAGCGAAGAGCGTCATGGTGCGTTGACCCAGGAGTTACCCGAGGCTCGTGACCTCATGGGAGACTCCGAACAGGTTCGTGAGGAATGCGCCCGCACTCGCGCCTCGGCCGAAGTGCAGCGTACCGAGATCGCTCGCCGGCTGGGAGACGTTCGCCTGGAACTCGGCCGCCTGGATGGAGACTTGGCCCTCGCAGCCGAGCGTCTCGCCAACGCCGCGGCCCGCCGGCTGCGCGCCACCGATGAACGGGGTCAGATGGAGACCCGCCGCCAGCAGGCGCAGCGGGACCACGACGCGGCGGATGCCGAACGGAAGACCGCTCAACTCGAGCGGGAGCGTATCGCGACCGATCTGGCTGGTCGAGCCCAGGCCGAGCAAGAGGTCCGGTTGCAGCTCGGGGATCAGCGTCAAGCAGTTCGCCAGCTGGAGGAGGATCTCCAGCGTCGCGCGCAGATCCTGAAATCTCTGGAGGGGGAGCGAGGCTCCCTCGAGACCGACCTCTCCTCTCTGCGGGAACAGGCCTCAGTCGTCTCGGGACGACGTCAGGACCTGCAGGCAGAGCTCGAAGTCGCCGAACGCCGCCGTGCCGAAGCTGTGTCGAATGCCGAAAAGCTCACGGCCGAAGCCAAGCGCACCTCCGCCGAAGCCGAGCGCGGCCGCCACCTGCTTGCCGAAACCCGTCGTCGCGAAGCATTGGGCCGGGCCGATCGCCGCGCCGCCGAGGAATCACTGGCTCAACTCACCACCCGGCGCCAGGCGCTGGAGGAGTTAGAGCGCGATCGGGTAGGACTCGCCCCCGGTGCCGCCGCACTCCTGGCGGCAAAGTCGCGCTTCGGCGGCGCAGTGCTGGGACCGTTGAGCGACTTCCTTCGCGCCGGGCGCGAGGATGCGGAGATCGCCGAACGCCTGCTCGGAGAATGGGTGCACGCGGTTCTGGTAAGCGACAGCGCGGCGTTGGAGGCGATTCAGGATTGGCACGCGAGCGAGCAGCCCGGCATGATCGCGCTGCTCCCCATTGATTCGGGCCCGACCAGCACGGAAGGGGACGATCCGCTCGCCGGGCGCCTCGTGGCTGAAGGGCACGCCACGGCGTGGGTGCGCGCCCTGCTCGCCGGCTCTCAGGTACTCGCCGGTGGCGGGCGCGTTCTTCGCCGGCCCAACGGAGCCATTCTGCTTCCCGGTGCACCGGCTCCTTCCGGCCCGCTCCGTCGGCGCGCCGAGCTGGAGAGCCTGACCCACGAGGTCAGGGCAGCTCAGGCGGCGCTGAACAAGGCAGAAATGGAATTGGCCGGGACGGTGCGTCGTCTGGCCGAGGTCGAGGCGGCGCTCGACAACGCGTCGCAGGCCTCCGATCACGCGCGGGACGCGGAGCGGGTAGCGGTCGCCACGAGAGATGATGCGGTTCGGACGGCTTCGTCAACCGGTCGCGACCTCGGTGACGCGGAGGCCCAATTCACCTCGCTCAAGGAACGGATCGAGCGCTCCGAGCGGCGCCTGGTCGAGATCGATATTGCGCTGACCGAGGGCGAGCTGGCTCGGGTGCGGATCGATGAAAGCCTGGGCCAGGCCCGGTCCCGCCTCGCCGACTTGGAAGGGCAGCAGGAAGGGGCGCGCGACGCCCGAGTCCACTGCCAGGTGCAGGAGGCGCAGGTTGTGGCCCGGCTCGAGGCGGCTCAAGGATACCTCGAGCGTGCTCTTCGCACCGGTGAGGAGGCCGAGCTGGCTTCCGCGGCACTCGCCGTAGAGCTGACTCGGTTGACCGACGACACCACCGGCTTGGCCCAACAGCAGGCTCAGTGGCTGGAAGCACGGGCCGAGCGGAAGGTGGCCGTGCTGGAGCTCGAGGCGGCCGCCGCCGACGCGGATCAAGCCGCATCGGAAGCCGAACAGGCGCTGGAAGAAGCCGAGAATGAGCTGCACGCGATGCGCACCCGTCTGGATGATCTCACGGAGGAAGCACACCGGATCGATCTGGAGATGACCGAAGCCACCGCCCGGCGGCGCGGCATCGTCGAGCGGGTGGAGGCCGAATGGCGGAAGCCGATCGATACCCTTTTGGCCGAAGCCCCGATGCTCGATCTCGACATCGACACCCTGGAGAACGAAGCGGCGCGAATCGTCTCCACCCTGGAGACCATCGGACCGGTCAACGCGCTGGCGGTCGAGGAACACGCCGAAGAAAGCAAGCGGCTCGATTTCCTCGTCGCCCAGCGGGACGACCTCGTCGCGGCGCGGCAATCGCTGCAACAGGCCATCCGGGAGATCGACGGTACGGCGCGGGCCATGTTCCTCGAGACCTTCACCGCCATTCGAACCAGCTTCCTCCACGTCTTCCAGACCCTGTTCGGTGGCGGCGAGTGCGACCTCCGGCTGGCCAATCCGGACGATCCACTCGAGAGCGAAATCGACATCCACGCGGCACCCCGCGGGAAGCGCACCCAGCGCATTCACCTGCTTTCAACCGGTGAGCGGACCCTGGTGGCGGTCTCCCTGCTCTTCAGCATCTATCTCACCAAGCCGAGCCCCTTCTGCCTGATGGACGAAGTGGATGCGCCGCTCGACGACGCCAACGTAGGGCGGTTCACGAGACTGCTCGATGAGTTCAAGCAGTCCACCCAATTCCTGGTGATTACTCATAACCCGCGCACCATGCAGTCGGCCGAGGCAGTCTACGGCGTGACGATGCAGGAGCCCGGCGTCTCGACCATCGTCGGCGTGCGGCTCGCGGAACGGCAGGCGGTGTAGATGCTCATCGTCATGCGGCACGGCGCCAGCGACGAGGAGGTGCGCCGGGTCTGCGACGTGATCGTTGAGATGGGCTATCAGGCCCGTCCGATGCCAGGGCGGCAGCGGACCACCGTGGGCCTGGTTGGCAACGATGGACGGGTGGATGGCTCCCGCATCGAGGCGCTCTCCGGCGTTCAGGAAGTCATTCACGTCTCCAAGCCGTACAAGCAGGTGTCCCGCGAGTGGAAGGCCGAGTCCACCATCGTGTCGCTGCCGGGAGGCCTCACGATCGGCGGCGAAGATGTCGTGGTCATGGCCGGGCCCTGCTCGGTTGAAAGTGAGCAGCAGATCCTTGCCGCCGCCGAGGCGGTGCGGGAGGCTGGTGCCACGGTATTGCGGGCTGGAGCGTTCAAGCCACGCAGTTCGCCCTACTCATTCCAGGGATTGGGAGTCGAGGGACTGCATCTGTTGCGGCTGGCGAAAGCGGAGACCGGACTGCTCATCGTCACCGAGGCGATGGATCCGGAGGGCGCGGACCAGGTCGCCGAGGTCGCCGACATCATTCAGATCGGCGCGCGGAACATGCAGAACTATTCCCTGCTGAAGCGGGCCGGCAGGCTGCAGAAACCCGTTCTGCTCAAGCGAGGCCTTTCCGCCACCATCCAGGAGCTGCTGCTCTCGGCCGAATACATTCTGGCCGAAGGCAATCCCAACGTGATTCTCTGCGAGCGCGGCGTGCGCGGTTTCGATCCCGCCACTCGCAACATCTTCGACCTGTCGGCCATTCCGGTGGTGCACGGGCTCTCTCACCTGCCAATCATTGCGGATCCCAGCCATGGGACCGGCCACCGGGAGATGGTGATTCCGATGGCTCGCGCCGCTGTGGCCGCCGGTGCCGATGGACTGCTGGTTGAGGTGCACCCCAATCCTGACCGGGCCCTTTCCGACGGCGCCCAGAGTCTGTATCCGGAGCAGTTCGCCCGCCTGATGAAAGAGACGCGGATCATCGCCGAAGGGATCGGGCGACGAGTGGCAGTGGTTGCGGGAGTCCGAACATGAAGGCGGGTCGAACAGGACGAACGGGGCGGGCGGGACGGTCAAACGGTCTTTGGACCGCCCTGACCGTCCTGACCGCTTTGTCCTCTCTGTCCGTCTCGTCCGCCCCGAGCGCACACGCACAGGTCAACTCCGACACCGTCGTCGAACGAGCCGCGAGGGCCTACCAGCAGCTCAGCTCGTTCCAGGCGGACTTCCGTCAGGTCATCGCCGATTCAA
>DATIOP010000576.1:0-5982 GCA_035472975.1 Gemmatimonadales bacterium | reverse complement strand
GCAAAGCCAGCCAGGCTCAAGATCGAGTACGGCGAGGCGAGTGATGACCTGAATCACAACGGGACGGTGGACTCGGAAGACCAAATCATCGAGCAGGAGCTGGGACTGTGGCGCCAGGAGACGCCGGCTGACTCGTTCGTCCTCATCGGCTCCATCAAGCTGGAAGATACTAACGAATTTGAGGCCGACTTGAACGGCTTCAGCCGGTACGCCATCGCGTACTGATGAACCGAAACCAGGACCACTGATGCCCGGCCCGGCCGAAACCTCCGATCCCACCCGCCAGCTCCGCGAGCTGGTGGAAACGGGACGTTTCCGCGAAGCCCTGCAGGAGCATCAGGCCACGCGGGACCCGGCAATCCGCCATCGTCCCGAGGCTGAATTGCTCGCGGCGACCGCTGCGACGAGACTCGGCGAATTCGCCGCCGGCGTGGCATTGGCTGAATCCGCCTTCCAGAGGTTCCGTTCCAGAGCCGACACCGATGGCCGCATGCGCGCGATGAACCTGCTGGGCGCCATCGCCTTCGAGCAGGGCCGCCTGGAAGAGGCTACCCGGGCGTTCAGCGAAGTGCTCGAACTGGCCCGGCAGCTCGAGGATACCCTGATGGCCGCCCACGCCTCCAACAATCTCGCTTCCGTTGCGCACTTGAAGGGGGAGCCGGAGACCTCGCTCAGTCTGTACCGTGTGGCCCTTCTCGCCTACCAGCGCCTGGGCGACCGGCGCGGCACCGCGCAGACCTACCACAATCTCGGTCTCTCGTTCAGGCAGAGCGCGGACTGGCTCGACTCGGAGAGCGCCGCTTTGCAGGCTGTCCGGCACGCGACTCAGGTGGGGGAGGGCTCCTTGATCGCGCTCGCGGTTTCGGGCCGCGCCGAGACTCACCTGGAGCGCGGCGAGCTCGAGCTGGCGGCCCGCGAGCTGGAGCGCGCGACGGCGCTCGCGAATCAGGCCGGAGACGAGATCGGGCTGCTCGAGATCAGCCGCCTCAACGCAATGCTCGCCCTCGCCTCGGGCGATGCGTCCACTGCCTTGGAGCTCGCTGAGACGGCCCGCCGGAAGGCCAAGTCGCTTCAGAGCGTGCAGCTCGAGGGTGAATGCACCGCCGTGGCGGCGTTGGCTTGCCGGCAGCTGGGGAGGGAGAGCGACGCGGCCGTACGGCGAGAATACGCCCTGGCCATCTTCGGCCGTCTGGGCGCCAAGTGGCACGCGCAGGAACTGGAGCGCCGCTGGTAGCCGGAACTCGATTTTAGGGTCGTGCTCGCGTCTTCGCGATGACGATCCGTCACAGACTACTCCCAGAACGCCGCGATCGATCAGTCCTTCCAGATGTACATCATCAGATAACCCACCGTCGCCACCCCGATCGAAGCCATCGCGAATTTCTTGTGATCGGTCCAGCCGCCCCGTTGTCCCTCGGCGATACGCTGGTCGATGTCTTCGATGCTGGGCGCGATCGCCGCCGAGTAGGCGAAGCCCGCATCGGCGAGCAGCATCAGAGCGCCGTGCACCGTACGCCTAGTCTTGCCTGCGGGATCTCCCTTTGACTCCGCGAGATTCCACACTCCGGTCACGGTGTTCACCAGAAACACCCCACCCAGCATCATCGAAACGGGCCGGTGAATGTCCTGCGCCCATGAAGGGGCTTCGCTGCCTTTGTGAAGGATGGATTCGCCGCTCAGGTACTGGGCCAGCAGGAGCGGTCCCGTCGCGTAACTGGTGAACTTGTGGATGTCGGCCCGCACTTCGTAGCCGTGACTGTACTCGATTGATTTCGGCCGTTTTTTCGCCGAATCGGGAAGGACGATCAGAATCGACCGCCCGGCGCTGGCGGCCTGAGTCGCCCAGACGTGCGGAGGAGGCAACTTCACGGTCGAGTCGGCGGCCGGAACGGAGTCCCGCGCCGGTACCAGTGCGACCAGCGCCTGGGCGAGTAGGCCGAGCGGCAGACTCATTTGGGGAGAGTGAGTCGGGCCGCGGCCCAGCGCTCGGGCTCCTTGTCGCTTCGGATCAGGACTCCCAGGTCCACCACGAGGAGCTTGCCTTTCCTGCTCACCGCGTAGCGGTCCATGTTGCGGGTCGCCTTCCCGCTCATGAAGGTGCCGTCGGGCTGATACTTCGATTTGTGCTTGGGGCACTGAAACCGGGAATCGTCACCCAGCCAGCGGAGCGCGGTATTCTGGTGCGGGCAGGAGAGCGCGAAGGCATACACCGCTCCAGCGTAGCGGACCAGGATGACCTCGTTGTCCTTGTCGATAACCGCGCCGTCAGCGGGAGGAACCGGATAGCTGCGTTCGTTGCCCCAGATGCGAATGGCCGCGCCGGCCCGGATCGGAATCGCCAGCGCATCGAGCGGTGCCGCCGCGATCGTCATCAGGGCAGCTGCCACCGTTGCCAGGGAATCCTTGAGGAAATCCCGCCGCCCTTCGGGAGGGCAGCCGTCGCACCACGAAGAAGCGAAATCGCTCATGCGATGCTGAGCAGGGTGCCGGCAAGTAACACGGCAAACCACAGGACGAGACTCGCCGTCGCCGAGAGCCGGAGTCTGCTCCAGAGCTTCGGCGTAACGCCAGCGTCGCGCCGCAGATGCTGCGAGATCCGAGTCATGAACCACCCATTGATGATCAGGAGAAGCAGCAAACTCATCTTGAGCCAGAACCAGGGAGATCGCGCCAGGTTCTCGAGATCGGCCGCCAGCATCAGGACACCGCTGATGCTGGTGACGGCCAGTGCCACGATCACCGTGCGATGCGCCCCGGAGATGTCATCGATCCGACGCAGTCGGCCCGATCCGGCCTGCCGGCTGGCCTGAAGCACGCCCCGATCGGCTGTTACGGCCGACCCTCCTGCGACCATCATGCCGCCGAAGTGTCCAAAAGCTATAAGGGTCTGGGTAACGGTACTGTCGTTATAGAATGATGCCCAAGGTGCTGCAACAGCAGCGAGATGCCCCATGATGGACATGCGCGCCTCTCCTTGGCATAAGCCTAGAAATGGACAGGATTTCGACAGAAGCTACTGGCTGGAGAGATGCGTTGAATGTGACCTAGATCACACAGCTATGCGAAAGCTGAATTGTGATCTAGATCACAGATTGAGAGGATGGATCAACCCGGCTCCACCAGGACGGCGGTGCCGTAACACAGGACTTCGGTGGTCCCCTGCATGACCTCTGCCGCGTCATACCGGACCCCGATAACCGCGTTGGCGCCCAGTTCTTCGGCGTGTTCGACCATGATCTGAAAGGCTTCTTCCCGCGCGTGTTCGCAGAGCTCGGTGAAGAGCGAGATGTTCCCACCAATCAGAGTCTGCAACGATGCCCCGATCGTCCCGAACAACGAGCGTGAGCGCACAGTGATGCCCCGGACCACCCCGAAATTCTGGATGACCCGGTAGCCGTCGAGTTGGAAGGCGGTGGTGGTAAAGGTCGAGCTCAACGCCACCTGACCGCCCCGCGGCCTGTCCCTCGCAAGTTTATCTGCCACTTCCCACCTCCGTCTCCCGCTTCACTCGTCCCCATTCTCCTTCCCGTCCCTCTTGTTCTCCGACGCCACCTTGGCCGACACCTCAGGTGGGGCCTCCGCATAACCGTGATGCTCGAGATGGAAGGTGCCCCGGCCATGGGTAATCGAGTGCAGGGTCGTCGCGTACTTGTAAAGCTCCGCTTCGGGCACGATCGCCTTGATCCGGGTGAGCCGACCCTCGGTATCGGTCCCCAGAATCTGGCCGCGCCGTGAACTGAGATCGCCCATCACATCGCCCAGGATTTCTGCCGGGGTCCAGACCGTGACCTCCACCAGCGGTTCCAGCAGCACTGGCCGGCACTTCGGTGCAACGTTCCTGAAGGCGAGGATGCCCGCCATCTTGAATGACATTTCGTTGGAATCGACGTCGTGGTACGACCCGTCGAAACATTCGGCCTGGAAATCGACCATCGGATAGCCCGCCACGACGCCGCGCACCGCCGATTCCTGAATCCCGCGATCCACTGCCGGTATGTAGCGGTTGGGAATGACTCCACCCACGATGCTGTCGACGAACTTGTAGCCGCTCCCGCGGGGCAGCGGGGAGAAACGCACCCAGCAGTCACCGTATTGTCCGCGCCCGCCGCTCTGCTTCTTGTGCTTGCCCTGCCCTTCGCCCTTTCCCTTGAGCGTCTCCCGATACGCCACCCGGGGACGGGCGAGCTCGGCGTGAACGCCGAACTTCCGTTGCAGCCGGCCCAGGAGAATCTCGAAGTGACGCTCTCCCATCCCGTGAACCAGGGTCTGCCCCAGCTCCGAGCTGTACTCGAAGTGGAAGGTCGGATCTTCCTCGTGGAGCTTGTGGAGTCCCGCGGCGAGCTTGTCCTCCTCGCCCCGCATCTTCACGATAACCGCGGAGGTCGCCAGGGCCTCGGGAAACGGGATTGGAGGTAACCGTAGGGCCGACTCCCGGCGACAGAAGGTGTCGTTGGTGTGAGTGTCCCGGAGCTTCGCCACCGATCCGATGTCTCCCGCCGACAACTCGGGAACCTCGAACCGTTCCTTGCCCTGTTGCACCGAGAGGTGATTGAGCTTCTCGGAGACGCTGTGCTCCGCGTTCCACACCTCCTCGCCGTTCTTGATCGTGCCGGTGTAAATCCGAAAGAGGGAGACATCGCCGACGTGCGGCTCGGAAATGGTCTTGAAGACGTGTCCGATCAGCGGCCCGTCGGCCGGGGCTGGAATCTCGGTCGGCGCCGGCAGCAGCTCGACCATCTTATTGAGCAGGGCCCGCGTGCCGTAGGTAAGGTCCGCGCTTCCGCAGAAGAGCGGCACGATCTCCCCCCGCAGCATCGCCTGCTTCATGGCGCCGAGCACTTCCTCCCGGGGGATTTCCTCTCCGCCCAGATAGCGCTCGAGCAGGTTGTCGTCGCTGGAGGCGACAGCCTCGGTCAGCTGCTGGTCGTAGCGGGAGAACTGTTCCTTGTATTCCTCGGGGAGCGGCGATTCGTCGTACTCGCCGGTCTTGGTGCCCTTCTTGTAGATGTGGGTGTTTCCCGAAAACAGGTTCACCACTCCGCGGAACTGCGGACCTTCACCCAACGGGATCTCGACCGGAACCACCTTGGGGGAGAGATGGTCTTTGATGTCCTGGAAGACCCGCTCGAAATTGGCGTGCTCCTTGTCCATCTGGGACACGAAGATGATTCGGGGCAGGTGCAGCCGGTCGCAGACTTCCCAGACCTTTTCGGTTCCTACCTCGACGCCGCCCGTTGCGCTGATCACCACCACGGCGGAATCCGCGGTGTGCAACCCGGTGACCGCCTCGCCGAAGAAATCCAGGTATCCGGGAGTATCAATGAGGTTCAGCTTCACATCCATCCACTCGGCATAGGCTACGCTGAGGCCGATGGAGTGCTTGCGTTCGATTTCGTCGGGGGTGTAGTCGGTGAGCGTGGTACCGTCTTTGACCGAACCGTGGCGCCGGCTGGTGCCGGAGACGAAGGCGAGAGCATCAACCAGAGTGGTTTTGCCGCTCGCCCCGTGGCCCACGAAGGCCACGTTTCGGATGGCGTTCGAGCCATAGACCTTCATAGGTCTGGGCCTCCTTCTGCTAGTGGAAAGGGGATACTGCGGACGCGGCGGGGAGTTGTCAAATGGGGTGGGTCATGAGTCTTGGGTCGTGAGTCCTGGGCTGATCCCGGTCCTTCCAACCGGTTGGGATGCACTCCGACTCATGACCCACGACCCACGACCCACGACCCCCAACCAAGACGCGTCGAATTGGTACCATCCCGTCAACAAATGGTGGTACGCCATTCCCAGCTTCGTCCTATGCTGGCCACCATGCGGTTCGTCGCCGAGAGAATACTCCCTGCCTATCTGGATGCGCTGGACCGAGCCCTGGAGGACGCGGTGGCTCGGCTGCCCGAGGGCGCCCTGAGGGCTACTCTGATGCGGCTTCGTCGTCGGAGTGGGCGGGAAGGAGCCTGGGACCGTTTCGGGGCGTTACACCGGCTC
>DATIOP010000575.1:0-4780 GCA_035472975.1 Gemmatimonadales bacterium | reverse complement strand
ACCGTACATCGCGAGGCACTCAGCGCCTTCGCCGATCGCCAGCCCGCCCCGTTCTACTCACCGAGTCAGCTGCTGCCACTCACCAGCCGCTATCTCGCCTCAGCTTCACGCTGGGTACTGGCGAATACCAGTGAGCAGGATCACCTCCTCATCGACTATCCGGCTGCTATCTACCTCTACACGGGCCGCAAGACCGTGCCGGCCGATCCAGCGGAGAGTGCCGTGCTCTCCTCCGCCTTCCAAGTGCCGGGACGCTACCTGGCCCATCACATCCTGGAGGACTCGATAAGCGTGGTCGTCGTGGGAATTCCTGGAAGCCCGATCATTCGCGATCTGGAAACGGTACGGAAGCAGTGCCCCGCGGTACTGGCCTGGGTAGGAAGCGAGTCAGGCAATTTCCCGCTCCGGTTCAGGGTGGTGCGGGATGAGGCGTGTTTGTCGGGGTTGGACGGGAAGGCGGTAGGGCGGTAAGGCGGTAAGACACAAAGACTATCGACTATCGACTCTTACTGCCTGCAGCCTTCCCGCCTTCCCGCCCTACCGCCCTTCCGCCACCCCCGCCTACCTTCCCCAATGCTCGCGATTCTCAAGCTGATTCAGTCCATCTTCAAGACGCTCCACTCGGAGGGGACGCCCCGTCAGGTGGCCGCGGGAATGGCACTGGGAGCGTGCATCGGGCTCACTCCGCTGCTCAACCTGCACAACCTGGTCATCATCTCGCTGATCGCCTTGCTCAATGTCTCCTTCGGCGGAGGCATGCTGGGCATCGCGTTCTTTACACCGTTCGGGTTCGCGCTGGATCCCATCTTCCATCGCGTGGGACTCGGCCTCCTGAATTCGCCGGGACTGCGGTCGATGTGGACCACCTGGTTCAACACCCCGATTGTCCCTTTCACCAACTTCAACAACTCGGTCGTCCTGGGGAGCTTCGTCTCGTGGCTCGTCCTGGTGATACCGATCTACTTCCTGGCCCGATGGGGAATAGCGAAGTATCGCGCGACGATCGGTGACATGGTCCGCCGCTCCAAGCTCTATCAGGTGGTTACCGCCTCCAAGCTGTACAACCTCTACCGCTTGTTCGATCCCGAGAACTGATGGCGACGAAGATCTTCCGCTGGAAGGCGATCGTCCCGGTGGTGCTGTTTCTGGCCCTGGTGACGGTGCTCTGGATCATCTTTGCCGACCGGATCCTCCGCTCCCAGATCGAGAGCATCGGCTCCTCGACGCTGGGCACCGAGCTCGATCTCGCCTCATTCCAGCTTCGGGAGAGCGACGCGGCGATGGACATGGGAGGGCTGCAGATCGCCAATCCCAGTGACCCGAAGAAGAACCTCATCGAGGCGAGGACCATCACGGCGGACCTGGTGGCGCTGCCGGCGGTAGAAAAAAAGGTGGTCATCGAACGACTGACGCTGTCGGGGCTTCGCTTTGGGACGACGCGCGAGCACCCCGCACGTCCCGCCCCCAAGGACAGCCCGTCCCGCAAGCTGTGGGAAGAGACGCAGGATTGGGTTAAGCAGAACTTCGCGCTGCCCAAGATCGCGATGCAGCGAGTGGACACCGTGAAGAGCCTCGTCCTGGACCCCACCCAGCTCGGCACAGTAAAGGCGGCGGAAGCGCTCGCCGCAAAGGCCGATTCAACCCGGCAGGCGCTGACCCAGACCCTCCAATCCATCCAGGTGAAGCCGGTCGTCGATTCGGCAACCGTGCTCGCGAACCGGTTGGCCAAGACCGATCCGGGGAAGCTGGGCGTCACCGGGGTCGCCAGCGCCGTGACAGACGTCAAGCGCAACATCGATCAGATCGAGCAGACCAAGAAGCAGCTGGAAGACCTGGAGAAGAACGTCAACAGCGCGCTGACGGTGCTCAATCAGGGACTGAAAGACGTGGACGAGGCGCGTCAGCGGGACTATGCGTTCGCCAAGGGGCTTCTCAATCTTCCGCTGGTCTCCGCTCCGGAGATCAGCCAGGCCCTCTTCGGTCAACCCAGCCTGGATTACTTCCAGAAGGCGCTGTATTACGCCCAACTCGCCCAGCGGTATCTGCCGCCCGGACTGCGGCCGCTCAATCGGCCGGGTCCCAAGCGTCTCCGCATGGCGGGCACCACGGTGGATTTTCCCAGGGAACACGACTATCCCAAGTTCCTGCTCGAACGGGGTGACATCGATTTCGCCTTCGGTGCGGATACTTCCAAGGGACAATTCAAGGCTGCGCTTACCGGTCTTACCACCCAACCGGCGCTCTACGGCAAGCCCGCGACTCTCACCGCGAGCGGGAAGATCGCGCTCGCCACACCGCTCGTGGTCGAGATAAAAGGCCTTTCGGATCACGTTGGTCAGATCCCGAAGGATCAGGCGGAGGCGCAGCTGCAGGGCGTCCCTTTGCCCAAGTTGAGCGTTCCCGGCCTGCCGTTTTCGGTGACCCCGGGCGTCGGGAACGCCGATTTCAGCTTTGCTCTCTCCGGTGATCGGATCTCCGGCAAATGGAGTATCATGGCCAATCACGCAGAATGGGCCGCCGATTCCGTGAGTCAGGCGAGCTTCGGTCTGGTGGAGAACACTATCTGGCGAGTGGTTTCGGGATTGAACCAGCTCACGGTAAACGCGGAGCTGGGCGGAACTATCAGCGCGCCGACGCTCAAAGTCAGTTCGAATCTGGACAATGCGATCGCGAACCAGCTTCGGGCCATCGCCGGTGAGGAGCTCGCCAAAGGCGAGGCCAAGGCCAAGGCGGCGGTGGACAAGATCGTCGCCGACAAGGTGGCACCGCTGCAGGCCAAGCTGGATGGCGCGAAGGGTCAGGCAGCGCAACAGCTCGGACTCGACAGGAAGCAGCTGGACGACGCACAGAAGCTGCTCGAGGACCAACTCAAGCGCTACACTGGCGGCCTTCCCGGCGGCATCAAGCTGCCGAAGCTGTGAGCTGCATCTTGAAATGACAAAACGCCCCTCACGGGGCGTCCCGGGCTCTTGTAGATTCCCCGCTTCCGTTTTATCCCAGAGGACGAATGCGAATCGGAGTGCCCAGAGAAGTTCAGCCGGGCGAGGCTCGTGTTGCCCTGGTGCCTGAGTCGTGCAAGAAGCTGGTGCAACTGGGGTACGAGGTAGCAGTCGAGAACGGCGCCGGGGTGGCGGCCGGATTTCCCGATGCCGCCTACCGGGACAGCGGTGCCGTTCCCGTAGGCGATGCCGCGACGCTCTTCGGCTCGACCGACCTGCTGCTCAAAGTGACTCCGCCGGCCCTCACCGAACGCGACGAAGCCGCGTGGCTCCGGCCCGGCTCGATCTACCTCGGCTCGCTCATGCCGCTGCGCAATCTCGCCGCGGTGCGGGCCCTCGCCGCGCGCAAGGTGACCGCCTTCTCCACCGACGCGATCCCACGGACCACCCGAGCCCAATCGATGGACACGCTGTCGTCGATGGCCAGCATCGCCGGCTACAAGGGTGTCCTGCTCGCCGCATCCCAGCTCAATCGCTACTTCCCCATGCTCACGACGGCGGCGGGGATGGTGTTCCCCGCCAAGGTGTTCGTGATCGGCGCCGCCGTCGCCGGGCTGCAGGCCATCGCCACCGCGCGGCGACTCGGCGCCAACGTGCTGGCCACTGACGTGCGGCCCGAGGTGAAGGAACAGATCGAAAGCGTCGGCGCCAAGTATGTCGGCATCGAGCTCAAGGAGAGTGCGGCGGCGGGTGGCGGCTACGCCAAGGAACTTTCGCAGGAAGACCGCGATCGCCAGCGCCAGCTCCTGGCCGACCAGTGTGCCCAGTCAGACGTGGTCATCACCACGGCGCTGATCGGCGGCGTCTTCGCTCCGAAGCTGCTGACGGCCGCCATGGTGCAATCGATGAAGCCCGGCTCCATCATCGTGGATCTCGCGGCGGACGGCGGCGGCAACTGCGAGCTGTCCCGCCCGGGAGAGACCGTCTCGGTCAACGGTGTTACGATCATGGCCCCACTCAATCTCGCGGCCAGCATGCCCAATCATGCGAGCCTGCTCTTCTCCCGGAACCTGACCGCTTTCATCCAGGCCTTCACCAAAGACAAGGCATTTCAGCTCGACCTTAACGACGACATCCAGCAGGGCGCGCTGATCACCCACGAGGGTGAGGTGCGGAACGCCCGGACCAGGGAAGCCCTGGAGAAAGCGCCGGTATGACGCCCGAAGCGGGATCTCCCGCCCTCGACTTCTGGTCGATGCTCTTCGTGTTCGTCCTGTCCTCGTTCATCGGCCTGGGCGTGATCCGCCGGGTGTCCCGGTTGCTCCACACGCCGCTGATGTCCATCACCAACGCCATCTCCGCCATCGCCGTGGTGGGTTCGATCATCGTGGCTGGCGGCGAGTATCCCCTGAAGATCAGGATCCTCGGCGCGATCGCGCTGTTCGCCTCGATGACCAACATCGTGAGCGGCTTCCTGATCACCGATCGCATGCTCAAGATGTTCAAGACCGAGCGGAAGCCCGCCGCGGGAGAGCAGTCATGAGCCAGGCCGTCGTTCAGCTGGCTTATATCCTCGCCACCGTCTTGTTCATCTTCGCCTTGCATTGGATGAACACGCCCGCCACGGCGCGGAACGGCGTGTATGCCGGCGTTGCCGGCATGGTCGTGGCGATCGCGGTCACTTGGGCCCAGCCCGAGGTGGTGAATCACGCCTGGATCATCTTCCCGATCATCGCGGGATTCGCGGTCGGGATTCCGTTGGCCCGGGTTCCTCTGACGGCCGTCCCGCAGCGAACCGCCCTGTCGCACGCCTTCGGCGGTCTCGCCGCGGGCCTCGTGGG
>DATIOP010000574.1:0-7597 GCA_035472975.1 Gemmatimonadales bacterium | reverse complement strand
TCTCCCCGGAGCGAAGAACTGGAGTTGTGCGGTGCCGGTGTCGGAGACTTCGAGGCGGAAGGTGCCGTCCGCGGACGAGGTGGACTGGGCGAGGGTGAGGATGGGCGGGCGGATCAGGACTACGCCGGCATCGGCCAGCGGGGCCCCGGCCGCGTCCAGGATCTTGCCTTCGATGATCGCCGTCGGCTGGTGCCCGGCCAGCATCGCGAGGAATCCGGCGAACAGCAGTAAAGCCCGGGGCAGGAGGCTCCGTCCTTGGTGGCCGCTTAGCGGGTTCCCGCGATGGCCTTGATTCGGATGAGGCCGGCCAGCGGATCGACTGTTCCGTCCGGCTGGGCGGCAGGCCCGGGGTGAATGAACCGGGACACGAGCTCCCGCAAGGCGATTTCGTGAGTGGGAATGTGCTCGGTCTCGAAGATCTCGATGTGCTCCGTGATCCGCTTGAACATCCCAAAGAACGAATGCTCCTCGATCCGGACCTGAATGCGCAAGAGACGGCCGTTCCAGTCGTAGGCGGCCGGATAGTCGCCATTGCGGACCCGGGCCGGATCCAACTCTCTGTGGACTTCCGCCGGGTTGCGGAAAATGAGTATGCCTCCGCGAGCATCCACGATGATCGGTGGATTAATCATTTCGCACCTCTAAAGCCCGCCACCCGAGCCAGACCGCAGCGGCCGCGATTGCCGCGGTAGCGAGGAGTGCCAGCAGACCCGTGCTCACTCCCGTGCCACCCCAGACCACTGGCGCCATGCCTCCGGTAATGCAGAGCAGAATTGCCCATGCGATAAGCGACATCCGAGCCCACGCGCGACCCTGGGCGAGGCCGATCGTGCTGGTGAGGCCAAGGATTCCGTATGCGGCTTGAGTTCCTGCGGCGACCCGCTGACCGGCCGTCGTTGCGTCCCGGAACGCCTCGGGCCCGTTGAAGGCACCGAGCAGGCCGGTCAGGAGAGGAAGCGCGAGCGCGACGAGACGCCAGAGCAGCGTTCGGGACATGGGTGCGAAAGCTAGCTGTGTTCGGGGGAGGGGCTAGAGCTTTCGTTCCACCTCTGAGGGATCCAGACCCACTTCTTTGAGGATCTCTCTGGTGCTGGGGCCTGTGAAGTCCTCACGACGCGCTTCGAAGACGAGCTCGTGAGCATGCGGGCCATCCAGCGCCTGTTGCTGGCGCAGAACCCATCCGCTCTCATCCACGAACAACCGCACCGCGTGCTCCAGAGACTCGAAGAAGTTCTCGCTCCAGCGATGGTCCCGCGGGTGCCAGAAGCGGGTCATCAGCAAAGCGTTGGCGGGCGCCTTGTCCTTCCGGCCTACCTCGCGAGTGACGACCACTACGAGATGCGGACGGCCCGGGCGCACAGTCGGTGCTTCAGCCGGCTCCTCGCGCGGGATCAGACCGAACGCGGAGGCCGGGAGACGAGTAGAATCGGCCACCTCTAAGCATAATCGATCATGATTGGCGGGAGGTCTGGCGGATTGGTGATCTGCTTTTCGTCCCCTTCGTGTATCTGGTAATGCATTCAGATAACAAGGGTTAGCAAACTGTACTTGACAGAAGCAAATAATTGCTTGACATTGGCCAGAACCAGCCAACGTGGTCGAGGCCGCCATGTCCGCATCACCCAATTCCCGAGTCGACGCCATCCGCCGGTTCAACCGGTTCTACACCCGCCGGATCGGAGTCCTCAACCAGGGACTGCTCGACAGTCCCTTCTCTCTTGCCGAGGTACGCCTGCTCTACGAGCTGGCCAATCGCGAATCGTCGACACCCACCGAGCTGGGCAAGGCGCTCGAGATCGATGCCGGGTATCTGAGCCGCCTGCTCCAGGGTCTCGAACGCCGCGGTCTCATCGCCCGTCTTGCCTCCCGCACGGATGGCCGCCAGCGCTGCCTTCGGCTCACGCCCAAGGGCCGGCGCGCCTTTGCATCGCTCGACGCGGAGGCCAATCGCCAGGTGGAGACATGGCTGCGTGATCTTTCAGCACCCAGTCAGGCGAAGCTGGTCGAAGCGTTGGAGACGGTTCGGCGGCAACTCGATCCGGCCTTGGAGCAATCTTCCCCGAAGCCCGGAATCATCATGCTGCGCGAGCCTCGGGCCGGCGATATGGGATGGGTAGTGCACCGGCACGGCGTGCTGTACGCGCAGGAATACGGATGGGACTGGCGGTTCGAGGCGCTGGTCTCCCGAATCGTGGCCGACTTCGTCGAGCAGTTCGACCCCGCCAGGGAACGCTGCTGGATTGCCGAGGGCGACCAGGGAGAGATTCTGGGATCGGTCTTCCTGGTGAAGTACCCGGAACGATCAGACACCGCCAAGCTGCGCCTGTTGCTGGTGGAACCGTCCGCGCGTGGCCGTGGCATTGGGCGCAGGCTGGTGGCCGAATGCACTCGCTTCGCGACTCAGGCCGGCTATCAGCGGATCACTCTATGGACCAATGATGTACTTCACGCCGCACGGCACCTGTATGAGGAAGCAGGCTACCAACTGGTCCACGAGGAACCGCATCAGCTTTTCGGGGAGGGATTGGTCGGGCAGACGTGGGAGCTGAAGCTGCCATCAGCCGTCAGCCGTCAGCCGTCAGCGGATCCATTGGCGGCGACTGTCGCCTCGGTTGACTCCCGGGCCGGCTAACGGCTAACGGCTAACGGCTAACGGCTGACGGCTGACGGCTGATTGCTGACGGCTACTCGAGTCTAATCGCCTCAACCGGATCAATCGCCGCCGCCCGGCGGGCCGGTAGCCAGCAGGCGATGAGTGCGACGCCGAGGAGCAGGAGCGTGACCGCGGCGAGGGTCAGCGGATCGGTAGTACTGAGGTCGAACAGGGTGCTGTGGAGAGCGCGAGTTCCGGCGAATGCGGCAGCCAGGCCGAGTGCCGTGCCGAGCAGTGCGTGCCGCATGCCGCGCCGCACGATCATGCTCACCACGGCGGGCTGACGCGCGCCGAGTGCCATCCGCACGCCGATTTCCCGGCGCCGAGCGCGCACCGTATAGGAAAGCATGCCGAAGATGCCCACGCCGGCCAGAAGCAGTGCAGTCGTGGCGAATCCGCTCAACAACACCATCCAATTCCTCGGCTGAGCCACTGACCGGTAGACCCGGTCCTCCATCGGCGCGGCGTCATCGAGCGGAACGTCGGGGTCCACCGACCGTAGCGCGGCACGGACCCGATCCAGTACCTCGGCCGGTGACCCCGCGGTGCGTACGAAGAGAGTCATGTCCTGTCCCCAGCCCTCCGTGGCGGGACTATAGACCGCATCGGCTCTGCCGCTCAGTCCCTCGTATTTGATGTCTCCCACGATTCCGACCACGGTCGTGAATTGACAGCTCGTGCAGCCGCCTGAAATGAGGCGCCGCCCAACCGCGGTGCCGTCCGGGAAATAACGCCTGGCCCAAGTCCGGCTCACGACTACTACCGGAGGGACCGAGACGCTGTCACCGGACGCAGTGTCGCCCGGAGTGAAGAGTCGACCCTCGAGCAGCGGGACTCCCAAAGCAGCGAAGTATTCCGAGGTCACACTCGGCCAAGCCGAGGTAGGTTGGGCAGTGCCGGAGGGAACCGGCCGGTCCACCAGGTCGAAATTGTTGTTGCTCCAGCCCTGGTCATCGGGTGGGATGGATGAACCGAGTCCCGCATCCTCGACTCCCGCCACCTGTTTCACCAGCGGAATGGCGTGCTCCCAGTAGGCCGAAATGGTGGTGTCATTGGCGTAGCGCGACGAGGGAAGTTGCACCCGCACCGTCAGGATCTGCTTCGGATCGAATCCCGGATCCACCCGGGAAAGCCGCAGGAAGCTGTTCAGCAGGAGTCCCGCGATAGCGAGGAGCGGGAGCGAAAGCGCGATCTCCGCCACGACGAATGCTCCACGAATCGCCTGCGACCGCCGGCTGCCGCCGATGGTTCGTTCTCCCTCCCGCAATCCGGGCGCGGGATTACCCCGCATCAATGAGAGTGTCGGGTAGGCCCCGATGATGAGCCCGGCGAACAGCGCCAACCCCACCGCGAATGCCACCGCTCGACCGTCGAGGCGTGCTTCGCTGAGACGGGGGAGGGCCGGTCCGAACGCGACCAATGCCTGGAGCGCCAGCGCGCCGAGAAGAATCCCGAGCAAGGCGCCGGCGGCTGCGAGGGTGACACTCTCGGTGACGAGAAGGCGGAGCAGCCTGCTGCGTGTCGCTCCCAGGATGGTACGGAGCGCGATTTCCTGTCCGCGCCCCGTCACCCGGACCAGCATGAGGCTCGCGACATTGGCAATGGCGATGAGCAACACCAGACCGACCGCGGCCGAGAAGATGGTGAGCATCTGTTTCGAATTCCCCAGCACTGCCGTCCGCAGCGGGTAGGGAGTAAGACGCGCTGTCTTGTCCTGGAAGCTCGAGGCCCACTCGGGGAAGATCCGCTCGCTGATGCCTGCCAGATCCTGCCGGGCCGACTCGACCGTAGCGTTCGGCGTGAGCCGGCCGATGACCAGGAGTCCGAAGGGGCCTCGCCGCTCCGGGGGACGCAGTTGCAGAGCGGGCCAGATCTCCGCCCTGCGGCCGGCCAGATCGGCAACGGAACGGGGGAGAACCCCAATGACCGTGAAGGCGGTGCCATCAATGGTGATGGTGTGCCCGACGGCGGCGCGATCATCGCCAAAAGTACGGACCGCGAATCGGTAGCCGATCACCACGACCGGCGGCGCGCCGACAACCTCGTCCGCAGGCTCGATTCCACGCCCGCGGACCGGCTTGATCTCGAGGGCGCGGAGGAACCCGGCGGTTACCCAGCCCGATTGGGCCCGGGTCGGTTCGTTTCCGGTCGAGATGGCAACGCTACGGGACTGCAGGGCGCCGACGGCCGAGAAGCTCTTCTGCTGGGTTTCAATCGCGCGGTAGTCGACGGTCGAGAGGGTCCAGAGATTGGTGGGTGAGTTCTGCTGGTAGACCCGGACCAGATTGTCGTAGTTCGGGTCGAGGAGAACCGTATTGACCGCACTGAAGACGGCGGTGCACGCTCCGATGCCCAGGGCGAGGACGAGAATCGCAGAGAGTGAGAAACCGGGACTGCGCCGGAGGCTGCGGGCGGCATAGTGGAGGTCCTGTCCCAGATCACTTGCCCAGCGTACGCCCCGCACGTCCCGATGTGCTTCCTTATATCTGTCTACTCCCCCGAAGGCGACCAGTGCCTGGCGCCTCGCCTCCACCGGGTCGAGGCCCCGGGTGCGGGCCAGCTCTTCCGCCTCCATATCGAGGTGCAAGCGGATCTCGGCGTCCAGCTCGTGGTCGAGCCGCTCGCCTTTGCGAAGGGCGGTGAGGCGGCGCGACAGCCGTGACCACCAGGAGAGCGCCATTGTCTCAGGTTGCCTTGAGAACCTGCTCGACTGCGCCGGCGAAGAGCCGCCATTGACTGCGCTCAGCGGCGAACTGCTTTTTTCCCGCCGCCGTCAACTTGTAGAATTTGGCGCGACGACCATCCGGGCTGGTGCCCCATTCGGAGCTGATCCAGCCCTGGTCCTCGAGCCGGTAGAGGGCGGGGTAGAGGCTGCCTTGTCCGACTTCGAATACCTCGTCCGACAGCTGGCGCAGCCGCTTGGAAATGCCCCAGCCGTGGAGCGGCCCCAGCAGGAGGGTCTTGAGAATGAGCAGGTCCAGAGTGCCCTGGAGCAAGTCGGCGCGCTGATCCATTGGTTTCTCCCCCAAAAAGACGATACCTCGACATCCGACAATAGGATGGCTGTTGTCGGATGTCAAGGTATCGTGCGCCGGCGGAAACTGCTCAGATCATGAAGCCTGCTCCTTTGCCGCCTCCAACTCGGCCAGCATCTTCATCAACTGAACCGGATCCGCCGGCTTCACAATGTGGCGATCGAACCCCGCTTCGGTGCTGCGGCGTCGGTCTTCGGCCTGTCCCCACCCGGTCAAGGCGACAACCAGAATGTCCTTGCCCCACGGTTGCTGCCGGATCCGGGTGCAGGTCTCATAGCCGTCCATCAGGGGAAGGCCGAGGTCGAGCAGCACCACGTCGGGGCGGAAGGTCTCGGCGGTGGCAACCGCTTCGGCTCCGTCGTACGCGGTCCGGGTCTCGTTCCCGGCCATTCCGAGCAGAATGCTCAGGCTGTTGGCCGACAGCTCGTTATCATCGACTATCAGGATGCGCCGGTGACCCTTCGGCATGGAGTCGTCGGCGGGGATGGCGTCGCGCTCCCGGTTGCGCGGATCCACCAAGGCGGGGATCCGGATGGTGAACTCGCTTCCCTTGTCTTTCCCTTCGCTCCAGGCCTCGACGCTTCCGCCGTGCATGTCCACCAGGCGCTTCACCAGGGTGAGGCCGATACCAAGGCCGCCATGAGTGCGGGTCAGTGTCCGGTCTCCCTGCATGAACATGTCAAAGATTCTGGGCAGCAATTCCGGAGGAATGCCGATTCCCGAGTCTTTGATCGTGATCACTGCTTCCCCGTCCTGGCGTTCCACCCGCAGCGCGATGGTGCCACCGGGGTTGGTATACTTGGCGGCGTTGATAAGCAGGTTGGACAGGACCTGGGCCATGCGAACGAGGTCGGCGTTGAGCAGCACGGGCTCCCTCGGGAGCATCACACTCAGCTGGTGCTGCGACTCGTCGATGAACGGACGGCTGGTGGTGAGCGCTTCTTCGATTACCCTGGCCAGCTCCACCCGCTCCACTCTCAGCGTCAGCTTGTTGCTGGTGATGCGGCTGACGTCCATGAGATCGTCGATCAGCCGGGTCATGCGCTGGATCTGAGTGGCGATGACTTCACGGGCCCATTGCAGCTCAGGAATCGGCGGCGCCTTCAACTGCAGGATGTGGAGCGCGTTCGTGGCCGGCGCGAGCGGATTCCGCAGCTCGTGGGCGAGGATCGCCAGGAACTCGTCCTTCTGCTTGTCGGCCTGCCGATAGCGTGCCTCGCTGTCACGCAATGCGGCCTGGGCGACCCTCAGCTCCACATTGTGCTTGTGCTCGGTCAAGTCGGTGACCACGCCGCAGACCACCGCGGCGCCCTCGACAGGCAGCGGGCTCAGAGTGAGGTGGACCGGAATCGAGGTTCCATCCGCCCGCTCGAGCAGGACTTCACCTTCCGCCGGCACCGTCTTGGCGAGCTCGAGTATCCTGGTGCACTCGTCGCGATCCGTCGGGACAACCACGTCGCACATGGCGCGGCCCATGAGACTCTCGGCCGACCTCCCCAGCATTTCGGCGAAGCGGGGGTTGCAGTAGAGGACGGTCCCCTCGGCACCCAGAGTAATCGCGCCCTCGTTCATACACTCGACCAGAACCCGATACGGACGATCCGCCGATTCCAGGGCGTACACCTTCTCCCCCTCCGGACTCTCGACCAGAAAGGCGTCCACCGCCCCCGACCTGATAGCCTGGATTGTCTCCTCGCTCTCCTCCAGCCTGAGGCGCAGGGCCGCGATCTCGGCTTCGAGTAGGCTCGGTCCCTGCTCGGTGGGCGGTTTCACTCCGTCGGCCTCACGTCTCGGCCAGGTCGAGCCCGATCAGGACCCGTTCCCGATTGGAGAGGTCCCCGATCAGGCGCCGCAGCGGGACCGGCAGGCGCTTGAGCAGGGTGGGCGAGGCGATGATCTGGGCGGCTCT
>DATIOP010000573.1:0-2732 GCA_035472975.1 Gemmatimonadales bacterium | reverse complement strand
GCGGTCAGCACGGCGTCTTCGACGGCTTCGGGCACCGTCTCGCGGAACTTCGAGGGGGGAGCCGGCTTCTCGGTGAGCACCTTGGCGACGATCGCCTGGGCGGTACTACCGATGAACGGGGGATCGCCCACCAGCATTTCGTACAGGACGCATCCGAGGGCGTACACGTCGCTCCGCGCCGTGACCTCCCGTTCTCCCATCGCCTGCTCGGGACTCATGTAGATCGGCGTGCCGAGGCTCATCCCGGTCTCGGTCATCCGGGTGCCACCCGCCTTGCTGGCTGCGAGCGCAATGCCGAAGTCCGCCACCAGGGCCCGACCGTCGTGCAGGAGGATGTTTTCGGGTTTGATGTCCCGATGGATGACTCCATGGCGGTGGGCGTAGTCCAAGGCACCCGCGACTTCGGTGGCGATCCGTACTGCGTCGGGGATCGGCAACTGCTTCTCCCGGCTCAGGCGATCTCGCAGCGATTCGCCTTCGACGAACGGCATGACGTAGAAGAGGAAGCTGTCGGCGTCGCCGGAATCGAAGAGAGGTAGGATGTGCGGATGCTGCAGGTTCGCGGTGGTCTTGATCTCGCTCAGGAACCGGTCGGCTCCGATCACGGCGGCAAGCTCAGGGCGCAGGACCTTCACCGCGACTCTGCGGTCGTGCCTCAGGTCCTGGGCCAGGTAGACGGTAGCCATGCCGCCCTGACCCAGCTCACGCTCGATGCGGTAGCGGTCGGACAAAGCGGTCGATAGTCGATGGTCGATGGTCAATGGTCGGTTATTGGTAGTTGGTTTCGATAGTCGAGGATCACGGCTCGCAAGTCATGAGTCCCGGGTCAGGACTCAGGACTATCGACCATCGACTATCGACCATCGACTATCGACTTCCCTCGATCACTTCGGTTCCACCTCCGCCACCCACACATCCGCCTTCTGCTCGACGAGAGGGAAGTAGAATCGTCCGTTCGCCAGGGAAAACCCGTACCGATGCACCTGGCGATCCGGGAGGTTGGCGTACACCACGGTTCTCGGTGACCCGCCTGCTACCGGGACAACTCTGATGATGAATCCCCGGGGCGGTTCCTCTCTGGTGTAGTAGATCGAACGACTGTCGGAGGACCAGGAAATCCAGGTTCCAGTTGATGGTGCGTCGGTCAACGTGCGTTCTGTCCCCGTGTTGAGATCGAGCACCTTGACCGCCATGCCGCTGAAGGCGATGGAACGCCCGTCCGGCGACCATACCGGCAGTGCCGCGTAACCTTTGTGGGGCAATGCGTGGGGTGTCTCCCAGCTGCCGTCCGGACGACGTCGCATCACCCACAGTGTGGAGTCACCATTCAACTGCTCATCGAACACGATGGAATTGCCGTCCGGGGACCAGCGTGGATTCCAGTCCTGTTCGGGGCTGGTCGTTAACTGGACAGCTGCTCCGCCAGATGAAGGCATGACGAAGATGTCGCGATTACCGGTTCGGAAGGAATGAAAGGCCACTTCTTTCCCATCCGGTGAGATCGACGGGTCGAACTCTGCGGCCGGATCGCTGGTGATCTGCTCCGGTGGGCCTGCCGAGACACCGTCTGCCAGCGGGACCCGCCAGATATCGGCATTCCCTCTCAGGTCCGAGTCATAGTACATCCACTTCCCGTCGCCTGAGACCGCCGCCGTCTCGATCGTCTGGTCGCCGGTGGTGACCTGGGTGGCTTGGGAAATCGGTACGGAATCCTTCAAGGGCAGCGAAAGACTCCAGACGTTGGAGGTCTCGCCGTAGATCGACCACGCCAGCCGCTTGCCATCTGCCGAGAGGGCGATTCGATCGGGATTGAGCCCGGTGGTGATCCTGACCGCTGGACCGTTGGGCCTTCCGGAGCTCGAGAGGTTGAGCTGGTAGACGTCGCGTCCCCCGTCCTTATCAGAGATGAACAGAATTGCCTGGCGACCGGGGATCCAGACCGGGCTCATGTTGAGCGACAGCGAATCGGTGACTCGAGTCGGTGTTCCTCCATTGGCCGGGACGACCAGGATTGAACTCGGCGCAAGGTTTCCGGTCAGACTGAACTGCCAGTTCCCGCTGACAATTGCGATCCACTTGCCGTCGGAGGACCAGGCCGGTGAGTGGAAGAGTGGGCCATGAGCGACTGCGATCCTGCTGCTTTCCTCGGTTCCCTGGGTAAAGAGAGTGTCGGCGAACACGTAGGCAATCCGTCGCCCATCCGGCGACCATGATCCCCACCGGATACGTTGCGGGATCGTTGCCGAGAGTCCCGCCCCCGCGGCGACTTGCCGCGCCTGCCCGCCCAGGGTCGGGACGATGTAGAGGCCCTGTGACGACAGGAAGAGGAGGCGGCTGCCGTCCGGAGACAAGGCACCGCAACACTGCCAATCCGCGAGTTGGGTGTTCACCGGGAGAGGCGCGCCGCCGTCCACTTGCTGCACGAAGAGGTGGGGGACTCCCTTCTCGGTCCGGGTGAAGACGATGGTCTTTCCATCGGGTGCGAGCGTAGGCCACTGCTCCCGGTCAGGACCTACCGCAACCGCGATCCGCTTTCCCACCGCGAGTGCCGCTTCCGGGCGGCGCGCCAGCGTGAGCGCCAAGGCTCCTCCCGCGACGAGCGCACCGCCTGCTGCCCAGGCGAGCCAGCGGGGGAACGGGCGAGTCGCCGGTGGCGCCGCCGCAATGGGCTGGGTGTGAGTCGGCGTCATTCCGCCGCTCGGAGTCGCGAGCGGCTCCAGCGCCGTCACTAC
>DATIOP010000572.1:0-7743 GCA_035472975.1 Gemmatimonadales bacterium | reverse complement strand
GCTCCTGATCTGACAAGGAGAATGCCGAGTGAAACAGAGCACCCTGCTGACCGTCACGTCGCTTCTCTCCATTCTCTTCCTGACCTTTCACCTGACGAGCGACTTCCTCCACGACGCGGGCGAGCTGAGCCTGCAGAGCGTACTCATCTCGGCGCTCATTCTGGTCGTCTTGCTCTGGGGAGCGCTGGTGCTCGCCGAGCGGCGCTCGGGGCATATCATCATGCTCCTCGGCTCACTCGTCGCGCTGGGGATGCCGGCCCTCCATTTAATGCGGGCAAGAGGTGTTGCCGACGCCCTCGCCAGACCCGACGCGTCCTTCTTCGTTTGGATACTCCTCGCGCTCGGCGTAACCGGGCTCTTCTCCGCCCTCCTTGCGGTGCGCGGACTGGTGAACCTGCAGCGGGGCCGGCCCCGGTAGTCCGTCATGATTTGATCCCTCGTGGCGGCTAACATGCGCTTGAGCTGTCGGCCTGCGGCGGTCGCTTGAAAGGGAAAGGGTCTGTCTTGTCTGCGGCCGCCACAGGTCGCAGCTTAAGCTGCCATCCGTTAGGCAGCAGCGGGGATCCTCCGCCCGCCGTCGCCGGGCAAGAGCTGGGGACTTGCCCCGCGCCTCGCCCGCTGTCGTCCCGACCGGGACAATTCCGTTCTAAGGAGAGAAGGCTACCAGCGAGCCGGATACCGGCCAGATCCCAAACCAGTGAGGAGGGGCGTCATGACCGCGAAAAAGAGGAAGTCAACCGAGAAGAAGCTCCGCTTGAGCAGAAAGACTCTCAAGAACCTGTCGACGACCGGCGGGGACGTGCGGGGCGGCCGGGCAGACATCAGCGTTTCCTGCCTCGAGTGTAACCTAAAGTCTCGACGGCTCCCGGCCGTGTGCTAGGGAGGAAACAGACAGGACGGCTCGCGGCCGGACGGCGTAGCGGACCTGCGGCTGGGATCGCTTGCCGACCCGCCGTGCTCTACTTCGGGTAGGCAAGTGACCCACGGGTCCGATGGTGGTGCTGCCTAACCCGCGCTTGCACCTGTCGAAGCGCGGGTCGTTAGGCGTCCTAGTGGAGGTATTATGGTCGGGCTAGACCCCGTCGTCCTTACGACCATCTTCGCGCTCCCTGTCAGCTTGACCTCGTTCGCGGTATTTCACGCATCACGCTCGGCTCGCCGCAATCGCGAGAACCGATGTGGGAACTGCGGCGGACCTCTGTACGCCCCGGGTGCACTGGCGGGTCCGTCGCTCATCCAAGGTCACCTGATCTGCGAGCCATGCGCCGCGAAGGAGCGTCGTCGTCTCAGGAGAGGCCTGATCGCCGCCGTCACGATTTCCACAGTGACGGTCCTGGGACTCGCTGCCGTCGCCGTGTGGTCGCCGTCCCAGCTTGGTTCCCACCCCTGGATCCCCGCTGCGGCTGCAAGCCTCGAATACCCCGCACTCTTCGCTGGCGCAATCGCCTGGATGAAAAGAGCGAATCGTCGCGCGGCGCATCGTCTCGGCCTACAACGGGACCTCGCGTTGGAAGCGTCGAACCATTCGACTCGCGCGCTGACAGCAGGTGGTATGGCGACATCCCGAGGCGCCCGCCCGGACGCCTAACCAGCGCTTCAAGCCGACGGGCGCGGCCGCCTCGGGATGGGAGCAGTCTGATCAGAGGGTGCCCCGACCAGGAAACATCGATTTGCGCGCTGTGGGAGGGGTCGCCCGCAGATGAAGCGCAGGCCGTTAGGCCGCTCACCACAACCTTCACTGGGTCTTGGAAGAGTCGATGGCACGACATCCAGCAAGCACGTGCCTTTGTTGGAATGTTGGCATTTGACCATAGCAGGAGACCTAAGCAATGACGCTCGAATGCATCAATCCCAAGGATCTACCGACTCCGGCAATGTACACCCAGGTCGTCGTCGCGACGGGAAGCAAGTTGGTGTTCGTCTCGGGCCAGCAGCCCGAAGACATCCACGGCAAGCTCGTTGGCGATGGTGATTTTGCGGCTCAGGCGCGCCTGGCGTTTGGCAATCTCGGCCGTGCGCTTGCCGCTGCCGGTGCCCGGCCTGACCAGGTCTGCAAGATCACAATCTACGTCGTCGCTTACAAACGCGACGAACACGTGCCGATCATCGAAGAGGCCCAGATAGCGCTGTTCGGAGATCACCTGCCGGCAAATGTAGTGGTCGGGATAGCGACGATGTCCCCAGGCTACCTGATCGAGGTTGACGCAATCGCGGTCATTGATTGACCAGACCACGGAGAGCTACACCTGGACGCGGTAGATAACGCGCTTACCCAACAAAGGCTGCAGCTAATATGATGGCAAAGCTGAGACGATATATCGACGTCAGTCACACCGTCGAGCACGGGATGACGACCTACAAGGGATTCCCGGCGCCGGTCATCTGCGATTGGCTGAGCCGCGAAGCATCGCGAACGAAATACGCTCCCGGCACGGAGTTCCAGATCGGCAAGATCGAGATGATCGCCAACACAGGCACGTACGTCGACAGTCCGTTTCACCGCTATGACAACGGCAAGGATCTCTCCGAACTTCCGCTCGAGTCAATCGCTGATCTCGAGTGCCTCGTGGTGCGCGTTGATCCCGCGGCCGCCCCGGCGATCGATCGGATACCACTCACGGCGAGCCAGGTTGGCGGTCGCGCCGTGTTGTTTCATACAGGGTGGGATCGGCATTGGCGCAGCGAGGCCTATTTCGAGGGTCATCCCTATCTGACCGAGCGCGCGGCGGAGTGGCTCGCGAAGGCCGGCGCTGCTCTAGTGGGGATCGATTCGCTGAATATCGACAGCGTGGCAACCGGGGAACGTCCGGTGCACACGGTCCTGTTGGGAAACAACATCCCGATCGTCGAACACATGTGCGGTCTGTCCGCTCTCCCGGATGAAGGCAGTAAGTTCTTCGCCGTGCCGGTGAAAGTGAAGGCCTTCGGGACTTTTCCTGTGCGAGCATTCGCGCTGGCCTGACGGCGCTGTCACGCTGGCTGCCGAAGTAATAGTTAGTCGGTACCCCTCATTGACGTTACTGAGTCGGCCTGTGAGTGACTCGCGCTCGCACGTCGACCCATGGGATCGGCTGCGCCGCCGGGCTGTGGGCGTCCGTGTTTACTTCAGCTGGCAGCCACCGGCGGAAGCTGGACGACAGCTATGTCCGGCCGCCCCGGTCGGAGCAGAACTGCGTCCCGGAGCTCAAGATCTAGCCCTCAGTGAGCCACCAGCATCGGCAGGAGTGAGGTAAGCGGCGGCGCCGGCAGCATGAGGGCCGGTGCCGGTGAGCGGGTGAAATCGAAGTCCCGTGACAGGTCGCCCAGGGCCGCGATGTTCTCCCGCACAGTGGGCCGGGGGTCGGGCCGGCCATCGGTCGCCGGATCGATGCGCCGCCCCCGAAGAAACACGTCTTCGATGAACTTGACGTAGGCGTCGAAGCTGAGTGTCTGGTGATCGATGAATCCTTGTTTGGCGTAGGGACTGATCACCAGTCCGGGCACCCGGAGGCCATAGCCGTTGATGTCTACCTGGGGCGGCGGGACATGGTCATAAAAACCACCCCAGTCATCCCAGGCCAGGAAAATTGCTGTGCTATTCCAGTCGGGACTCGCCATGATCTGGTTGATGACGCTGGTGACATAGGCTTGTCCGACACTGACGGAGGCCGGCGGATGCTCGCTCACCTGTCCGTTGGGTATGATCCAGGCCACGGCCGGAAGCCGGCCTGAGCTGGCATCCGCTTCGAAGCTGTCGAGCGTCTGGATATTCCCCAACTCGCCATCCTTCCGAACTGTGCTGAAGAGGGGGAGTGGATTCCAGATCCCCGGAGTCGTGGTCCGCTGGGGAACCGGTGGGCAGACGGCCTCATCGTCATCGCAGTCCGGTTCGCTCCCCTCGGCCACGTAGTATTTCCAGCTTATGCCCGCCTGGTGCAGCAGGAATGTCAAATCGGTCCACGCGTAGCTGCCGGGTGCGCTTCCCACCGGGTTGGGAGACTGGAGGGCGTTGATGCAGCTGGCCGGGTCGTCCGGCAGGGCGCAGCGCGCCGACCACTCACTCACCATGAACAGGTGGGCCGGCAGGCTCCAGGACGCGTTGGGCTCAAACATCCGGTCCTGCAGCACGAAATTCCGGGCGTAGCTCCAGTAGTTGGGAATCTCCCGGTCGTCGTGGTAGCCCAGGACATCCACCAAGCCGCTACCGCCCCGGCAGGCAGGATCGAAGGGATCGGCGCATCCGGTACGTCCCGATTCCGCCTGCTTGACGAACCCGTCCATCCGGCCACCGTCGATATCGGCCGTGGCGTTCGACTGGCGGTGCGGCCCGCCCAGGTTGACGTCGGCCGAATCGTGAAACGGCCGCACGCAGGTGCCGCTGGCCGGGTCGCGGACGCAGGCCAACGGCACGCCGTTGGTCATGGGAATCCCATCCGCCCCGGGGAAGGTCCCGAAGTACTGGTCGAAGGAGCGGTTCTCCTGCATGATGATCACGATGTGCTTGATCTTCGCCAGCTCCGGGCGGACCGGTCCGGCGAGCGTCGTGTCGACCGGACCCATTCCCGAATCCGGGGAGTTAGAACATCCAGCGAAGCCCAGGGCGAACCCACCGAGCAGGGGAAGCAGGCGCAGAACCGATTGGCGACGAAGCATGGCGATACCATCACAGTCGATGTATGCGAGTCACGCGAGCCAGATTGTCCGGCCCCGGACAACCTGTCGCGGTCTCGGCTCGGCGACGCGGCATCGGCGCGCGCAACCGATTGTTCCGTCGGAGTGGTGCGAGAGACATGCCGCCTAACACCCGCTTCGAGCAGTCAACCGCACCCGGCTACCCGTTGGATGCGACCCCATGCTGAGCGCGGTTGCTGCTCAAGCGCCAACAGTTAGGCCGACTCGAGGCATATGAGACAGAAGGTACCAGTGGTCGTCCTGCTGCTTAGCGGCGCGTTGTTGTCGCGGCCCGCCCTTGCTCAGGAGCGCGTCATTGGGCTGCTGGCGTTACCAGAGGTGTTTGGCCGAGGTGCGTGCGACCGATTTACCCCGCGGCCCGTGGATCTACGCGCCACGCCGCAAGGGCCGCTCGTTGGGACCGTGCTCGTCGTGAAGCCCTGGACACACGACAGCAACGGCGGCTGCGAGGGACTGGAAGTGGGAGTGCGAGCGCCACAGGCCGCGACCGTCCAGCAATTGCCAACCATGGAGTACGCCTACGAGGAGCCGGGCGCCGTCGTGCTGGAGCGGCGCGGGAAGTGGTTTCGAGTGCGCCTCAATAGTGGCTCGGCGTGGCTTGAAGCATCCGCGCAGGACGAGTTCTCCGACCTCGAGCGGCTTTTCGACAACGGCCTTCCGTATCTCACTGAAGCCTGGAATGGGCAAGTGGCCGCATCCCCGGGCTCGGCGGGGCGCTCAGCGAAGTTCCCTCGTCTGGCGGCGGACCAACCAGTCCGAGTCCGTCAGGCATCTCGAGAGAAAGAAGGGCTTTGGTTCTTTGTCGACATCCTGAGCCACTCTGAGTGCGAGGGAGACGGTGAGCCGACCGTCGCCGATCAGGGTTGGGTTCCGGCGTACGGCAAGGCTGATTCTCCGACTATCTGGTTTCATTCACGCGGTTGCTGAATCACGAAGAACCTCCAATGAACTCACTCCTGCCCATCACCCCCTTCTCGATCCGCATCGAGGCGGAGATCCTGTCCGATCTCCGAACCCGGATCCGCAATACGCGCTGGCCTGATCAGGCACCGGGCCCGGCCTGGGAGCAGGGGACTGACCTTACGTACCTGAAATCCTTGCTTGCGTATTGGGCCGACGAGTTCGATTGGCACGCACAAGAGCGCCTGCTGAACGGGGCGAATCAGTTCCGCGCCAAGCTCGACGGGATCTATATCCACTTTGTCCATGAGCGGGCCAGGCGCGGGCACGGCATTCCGCTGATCCTCACCCATGGCTGGCCTAGCACGTTCGTCGAGCTGCTTTCGCTGGTACCGTTCCTGACCGATCCAGAGGCCCACGGTATCGACGGTCCCGCGTTTGACGTTGTCATCCCTTCCCTGCCGGGTTACGGGTTTTCCGATCGACCCACCCAAGTGGGCGTGAACTATCAGCATGTCGCCGGTCTGTGGCATCGTCTCATGCGTGGCTTGGGCTACGAGCGCTACGGCGCTCAAGGCGGAGATTTCGGGGCCGGAGTTGCCACGTTCATGGCATTGACCGAACCCGATTCAGTGATTGGCGTCCACTTGAGTAATCTGGAGATAGCCCCTTACACGGGACCAGGAGCGCGGCCACTGTCGGCCGCGGAGACAACCTATCGCGAGCGCAATGCGGCCTTTTGGCAGGAGGAATTTGGTTACAAGGCAATCCAATCTACCAGGCCCCAGACGCTCGGATACGGGCTTAACGACTCCCCGGCTGGGCTCGCCGCCTGGATTCTGGAGAAGTGGCGCGCCTGGGCCGATTCCCACGGTAATCTCGATCAGCGCTTCTCCCGCGATTTCTTGTTGACCACGGTAACGCTCTATTGGGTCACCCAGACGATCACATCTTCGATGCGCGACTACTTCGACAACGACAACCGGCGCTTCCGCGTTACGCTTGGACCACAGGAGTTCGTCAAGGTGCCAACCGGCATCGCTGTCTTCGCCAACACGTTTGTCGATGAGGGAACACCTCCCCGTGAGTGGGCCGAACGCCTGTACAACGTGCAGCGGTGGACCCCAATGCCAAGCCGCGGGCACTTCGCCCCAGCCGAGGAGCCCGAGTTGCTGTCCCGCGATATCGCGGCGTTCTTTGCGGGCTTATAGCTTGCTCGCGGTACCCGTGGATAAGGACACTGCGCGGTCAGCATAGCGCGCCTGGTGAATACTGAGGTTTGCCGCCGAACAACGTGTTGCAGCCGATACGTTAGGCACCCACGGCCGTGCCAGACAACATGTCGCATCCTCAGACGATTACGAATAGTATCACCACCATCCCCAAGCCACGGAACACGCGATGAGGACCGCCCTGGTATCCATCGCCGCCGCTGCGTCATTCCTCGTGACGGCCGCCGCCCAGAGTGCGGCACAAGCGAGTGCCGCAGACGAGGCCCCGATCCGAGCGATCGTGGAGGGACAGGTGATGGCGTGGAACGCGGGCGATGCGGTCGCGTTCTCGAAGAGCTTCGCGGCAAACGGGAGTTTTACGAACATCCGGGGAACGGTCTTTTACGGCCACAAGGCGTTCGAGGATCGCCACCGCGAAATCTTCACCGGATTCTTCAAAGGCAGTAAGCTGGCGATGTCGATCACCCGCATCCGCTTCGTGCGGCCCGATGTCGCGATTGTCGACCTCGCAACCGAATTGAGTAACCTCAGCGGCGTGCCGCCGGGCGTCAGGCCCAACGCGGCCGGCCGGATTATCACGCGGTTGCAGCAGGTCCTCGTGAAGGACAATGGCGTCTGGCGAGTAGAATCCTACCACAACGTGGACGTAAAGGACTCGTGAGCGTATGCGCTCGATCGTGGCTGCCTAACACGCGCCTGAAGCTGCCGGCG
This sequence comes from Gemmatimonadales bacterium, assembly GCA_035472975.1. Classification (GTDB taxonomy): domain Bacteria; phylum Gemmatimonadota; class Gemmatimonadetes; order Gemmatimonadales; family GWC2-71-9; genus DATBGE01. The sequence continues at coordinate 229 of DATIOP010000572.1, read as the reverse complement.
CGTTTCTGGTATGCTAGTCTTCTATTTGTGAACTCTTCTAGCCGGCGCCGCAGCCTATGTGGCCACGAGCGGCACCGGCTGATACCGAATACGGAGCAGGTGCACCCGCACCGCGACATTGAGCGCGAGTGCCAACCACGGTGCCACCAGCGCGATCAACGTCGCGGCGACATAGATCGTGAAAGCCATCCGAACGCCCCGGCGAACTCGCGCGATAGTCTGAGCATCG
>DATIOP010000571.1:0-3728 GCA_035472975.1 Gemmatimonadales bacterium | reverse complement strand
GTAGTCGCTGCGACGCCAGAGCCTGGTGTATCCCAGGCCGCCGCCGTACTTGCCCTTGTAGTAGCCGCGCACTTCCCCGGCGAGGGTGAAGAGGTGATGGTTACCAGAGAAGCCGCTCACCACCGGCAACCAGAGGTATCCTCCGGTGAGCGTTGCCGATCCCACGCCCTTGTAGATGGCCGAGCCATTGAGCCTGGCCCCGATGCCAACGCCGTAGTCGTAGTCCCTTCCCTCCGCGGTGACGAAGTAGTCGGAACGAAGGGCAGCGATTGGCATGAACCGAGCCAGCGCCTCCCCATGGAGGAGGACCTTTTTGGCTCGGTCGGATTCGGCGATGATCCCGCCCATGAAACCCTGTCCGCCAAAGTCGATTACTTCGTTGCTGACGTAGTCGTAGGTCATGAACCCGGCCAGCTGGAGCCGGGTGCTATCGCCGAGCGACCTGGCCCCGAGTCCGCCACGCACCACGAGGTCCGCAATGGCTCCCCGAGTATCGGAACGGGTCGCGAGGGTTCCTTGCAGCTGGAACGCCGAGAACGGCGCCTTATTCAGGTCGGTCATCTGATCGCCGTACACTACGTTGAACCTTATGAAGGTCTGGTCCAGTGCGTTGGGATCGGTGACATCGCCGCTGCTGGAGAAGCGGCGGTATCCGACGTCCATGGCAGCCTGGAGTCGGGTGGGCCGCCAGTCAGGAGGGTTGGCGGAAATCTCGCTCATTTCTCCCCGGACCAGGCGGTTGAAGCCACGGACCGGATTGATCAATGTCGCTCCAACTTCCCGCACCACCCGGTTGCTACCGGTCGCCCGGTTGTCGAGGGTGAGCGACGAGAAGCGAAATAGAATTTCGCCCAGCGTGATGCCGCCCAGGCTGGTGTTGAAGAAGTCGTTCGGGGCAGGGGCCCAGACCTCGCCGAACTCCTCCCACATCAAGCTTCCCCCGAAAGCCCACGGCAACGAGGCCCAGAAGTTGTAGCCGTTGGTCCGACCGGCGTTGTAGTACAGACTGCCGTGGTAGGGGTGGGCAAACTGGTTGTTGGCGAATTTGTTGTTGTCCCATTGCCAGGCAAACTTGAGGTTGGTGATCCAGGTGTCCGGGCTGATGCGGGACCATTCGCCGTCGCGCACGAAGTAGGTGAAGCCCCACGGAATGGCCTGCACCAGCATCAATTCTCCCAACCCTGCCCAGAATCGTTTGGGTGGATTGCATTGGGTGCAGGGCAGATCCTGTTCGCCAACGTAAGGCAGTGGGCGGATCGAATCTGTCTCGTGGAGATCGGCCAGGTTGTGGGACCAGACCGGCCCCTGACTCAGCAGAGTGCGTGGAGCGGTGATGCCTCCTGCCACCGCAAGCGCCAGCGAAACCGCCAGCGCCCGGAATGAAGGAATCCTGAGTACTCGTCGTTTCATGATGCCAGTCTCCTGATGACGCGAAGAAGCTGGTTAGGATCGGTTCGGCGTGTCCTGCAAAGACGGAATCGGAATCTCTCCAGTAATGTCAGCGGCACTGAGCAGTACTTCGGGTTGCACTTCCGGCTCGGGGACGGTCATGATCCGCCGGGCCAATGGGATTGTGAGAAATACCAGCAGTCCGGCGCCCAGAAATGGAACCCCCACGTCTGTGTGGTCCATCAGAATGCCGGAAGCGATGGGAAAGGCGACGCGGGAGATGCCACCGAAGGTATGCTGCACACCCATATACAGGCCTCTTTCGCCGGCACGCACCACCCGGGAGAGCAGCCCGGTGACGCAGGGAAAGAGAAACGCCGTGCCTAACGGCATCAGGGTGAATCCCACCAGCAGTACCGGTAACCCGTGAGCCAGTCCCGTCAGGACCAGTCCACCACCGAGCAGCACCAGGCCCACGCGGGACAGCCGGGCCTCGCCCAGCCAGTCTACCACCCGACCCAGGATCAGGGCGCGGATGATGACTCCCATTCCACCCAGGTACATGACGAAGAAGCCGACGTTCTGCTCGGTGATGCCGAGCCGCGCCTTGAGCAAAAGCGGCACGGTCTGAATCGTCCCGTAGAAGGCGCCGATCGCGACGGCGTAGATCCAGATCAGACGAGGCGCCGGCTCGTGCCAGTGAGATAGCACGTGGGCGATCGCGGCGCGGCCCGTCGTGGTCGAGGGCGCATGATGGCTTTCCGACAGCCGCATCTCCCGTGACTCCCGCAGGTAGCGCCAGGCAAACGCGGCCACCAAGACCGACAGCGCCGCGGCAGCGAGACCCGGCAGCTTCTGACCTCCCAGTGCCACCATGAGCGAACCGAAGGCGGGGCCTACCACTGCGCCAAGACTCGTCACCGCCGAGAGCCAGCCGAGGCTCTTGGTCCGCTGCTCCGGGGTGGAGGCATCGGCCACATAAGCCTGCACCACGCCGATGGTCCCACCACCAAGACCCTGGACTATGCGCGAGGCCAGCAGAGTCCACACCGACCCCGCGAAGCCGAAAAGCACGTAGGCGACGGCGGTGACCAGGAGGCCAGCGAGGATCGCCGGCCTCCGCCCGTAACGATCGGAGAAGCGGCCCCAGACCGGCGCCACCAGTAGCTGGGCAATGGAGAACGAGGAAATCAGCAGCCCCACCACCGCCGCGCTGGCCCCGAAATTCGTGGCGTAGAACGGCAGGATGGGCACGATCATGGCAAGCCCAACCATGTCCACGAATGCGGTGACGAAGAGGACGAGGAGCCGGGCCATGTTAGTCGACGTCAGTCTGTGGTATGGGTCTTGAGTCTTGAGTCTTGAGTCTCTATTCCTCGCCCGTCGCCCGTCGCCCGTCTCCCTCTACCGCCTCATCGCCTCCTGTACCCCAGCCAGGATGAACTGCGTCGCCACCGCGGCCAGCAGCAGCCCCATGATTCGCGTCATCACCTTGATCCCGGTCTGGCCTAGATAGATAACCAGGCGTTCACCCAGCCTCAGGGTCACGTAGGAGAGCAGTGCGGTGAGAGCGATCGCCAGATATACCACGACGCCATGTGCGAGGTCCTGGGCCTGGCCCGCGAGTACCATCACCGTCGAGATGGCTCCCGGGCCGGCCAGGATCGGAATGGCGAGCGGTGTCAGCGCCACGTCCTCCTTCGCCTCCCCCTCCGCCAGCTCCTCGCGCCCCTCCTGCGTGCTGCGCTGCCCCCGCAACATGTCGAACGCCACAAACCAGAGAATAAGGCCGCCGGCGATTCGGAACGCGGGCAACGTGATTCCAAAGGCCTTGAAGATCCACCGTCCGCCCGCGGCGAACACCACGAGCAGGATCGCCATCGCGATGCAGGCGCGGAGCGCCGTCCGCTGTCGTTGCGCTGCCGTCTCGTCCCGAGTGACGACGAGATACGACGGCACCGCCGCCACCGGGTCCACGATGAAGAGGACCGAGGTGAAGGTGATCAAGGCGAACTGAGCAAACTCGCTCACGGGGCTCCGGTGGCGGGCCGAAGCAAATGGCGGATGTCCGTCACGATAGGCCTTCGGTCGCTCCCGATCGGGTCTACACCAGTTTGTTGAACTTGAACCGGTACGGCTCAGTTCGCCATTGCCCTTGGGTGAAGGCGGGGTGGGGCTATCGGACGGATCAGTCTTGCGTAGAGCGGCTGGGAGCCAACCGAATCGTCGCGGGAAGAAACCTGGGAGGAGAGAACCGAACTAAAAGTCGCGCCGCCGGAACCAGCGCAGGCCAATCGTGAGCGGCAGAGCGACCCAGATGAGAAGGGCCAGCGTGGGGG
>DATIOP010000570.1:0-1856 GCA_035472975.1 Gemmatimonadales bacterium | reverse complement strand
CAGCAGATAGTACGCTCCGCCGATCGCCCGCTGTCCCGGCGGATTGGAGAACCGTTCCCGGGCCTGCCGGGCCTCAGCCATCGCCTCGTCCCAGGACCCGTGCAACTGCAGGATCTGAGCACGATGGACCAGACAGCTTCCCTGATAAGGCACCAGGTCGGGCTGCGAAGCACACCACTCCGCGAGCGCCGTGGTCCACTCCTGGGCTCGGCGGAGGTCAAAGATCTCGTTGCATCCTTCGATGACGCTGCAGTACACGTCGCCGACGATCGGCGAGGAGACATCCCCCGCCGTAATCGCCACCATGGCCTCGTCCAGCAGAGAGACACCCCGCGTCGCCTGGTCCATCCGAATAAGCGCCCGGCCCTGCCCATGGCGCGCCAGCGTCATCAGGTCCCGATCTCCAAAGTGCTCGCCGATTCTCGTGGCTTCGACAAAGAGCGCGTGGGCCTTCGCCGGATCGCCCTCGAAAAACGTTCGAACCGCTGAGAGGTGGAGCAGGTAGCCCGACTCGACGCACTCCTGGCCATGAGCTTCCAATATCCGGTTGGCCCGGGCCACCCAGCCGTTTCCGCGGGCCACTTCTCCTTTGAAATGGGAATGGAAGGCGAGCCAGATCGCGGATCGCGCCGCGCGTGCAGTGTGGCCCTGATTGAGAAATTCCTGGTGGGCGCGGGCCAGCAGGTCGGCACACTCGGTTTGGTTGCCGAGGAGGCGGCAGGTGAAGGCGAGCCGCTCGAGGTCTTCGGCGCAGAGGGCGGCGTCGCGTGCCGCGGCATTCAGCTCGCGGTAGGCGCTAGCCCAGGCCTTTCGTTCGAAGGAGGCTCGGCCGCGGTCGAGCGGGGTGGTCTGCGGGTCGTTAGCCAAGAACATTCTCCGAGGTTCCTTGAGGAATTATAAAGGCGGACAGGGCGGACAAGACGGACAGGGCGGACGGTCTGGACTATCGAACGAATGGGTTGCACATCTACGGACGCCCTGACCGCCCTGACCGCCCTGACCGCCCCACCAGGAGCTCTTCAATGAAGGTGAGCTACGCCATCGTTTTCGTCAGCGACATGTCGAAGTCGGTCGCCTTTTATCGTGACGTGATCGGTCTGCCGCTGCGATTCGAATCCCCGCACTGGACCGAGTTCGCGACCGAGGGCGCAACGCTGGCATTGCATGCGAGCGAGGGGCCGGGGCCCAAGGACGATCCGGAAAAGGTCCCAGCCGGCCGCTGCCGTCCTGGCTTCAGGGTTGGTGATCTCGACGCCTTCCACAAACGCATGGTAGAAATGAAAGTCCCCTGCATCCAGGAGCCCACCAATGTGTTTGGAGCGCGGCTGGCTCAGTATCTGGATCCCGATGGATTGGGGATTTCAGTGGGTGAAGAACGGCGAGGCGGCTAGTAACACTGTAGTCCATGGTCCTATAGCGGTTCCCGCGGCACAACTTCATCTTCACCTTCAGCGTTCCAAGTTGGTTCTGGACTCCTGCCGGGAGGGCCAATGCGCCCCCAATCACAACTCAGCATGTCGCTCACGGTGGTCGCCCTCGGGCTGGCCGCGTGCAGTGATAACACTACCGCTCCTTCCACCGACCTCTCCTCCATCCGCACCGCCAACCGCTACCAGGTTCAAGCCCTGAAGATTCCTTCGACGGCATTTCTCGGCGAGGCGAGCGCCATCAACGATGCCGGTGTCGTGGCCGGGTGGTACCGGACTGCGGATAGCTGGACCGCCGTCATCTGGACCACGCCGAACGACGCGCGCAACCTCGGCAAACTTCCGGGTCTCGTTTCGGCACTCGCCAAGGACATCAATCAGGCCGGTACTGTCGTGGGATTCGCCTTGTCGGCTGACTTCATCACCTCG
>DATIOP010000569.1:0-6052 GCA_035472975.1 Gemmatimonadales bacterium | reverse complement strand
GGCGATGCCGGCGACACTGCTGATGATCGGCGATGGTCCGGACCGGAGCGACGCGGAGCGCGAAGCCGAGGAATTATCCGTCACCGATGACGTGCTCTTCCTGGGCCGGCTCGACCGGGTCACCAGTATCCTCCAGGCTTCGGACCTCTTCGTGTTGCCCTCGCAGACCGAGTCGTTCGGCCTCGCGGCGCTGGAAGCGATGGCGTGCGGGGTGCCGGTAGTGGCGACAAAAGCGGGCGGTCTCCCGGAGATCATAGACGACGGCGTCAACGGCATTCTTGAGCCGGTTGGTTCGGTCGAGGCGATGGGCCGCCGCGCTACCGATCTCCTGAGAAACGCCGCCGCGCATAGCGCCATGGCGAGCGCGGCGCTGGAAAAGGCGCGCACTTTCTCCGCCGACAGCATCGTCCCCATGTACGAGGCGTTGTACGCCGAGACGCTCAAGTGATGGTCGACGGCTACCTGATCGCCGCGATCCTCGGTTTGATCGAAGGGATCACCGAGTTCCTTCCGATTTCATCCACGGGCCATCTGATCGTCGCCGGGTCTCTGCTCGGCTTTGAGGGAGAACGGGCCAAGACCTTTGAGATCTTCATCCAGCTGGGCGCGATCCTGGCAATTCTCTGGATCTACCGGTCCCGCTTTCTGGAGCTGGTGCGAACCGCGGGCGAATCAGAACAGAGCCGGCGATTCATCTGGAACCTCGCCATCGCTTTCCTTCCGGCCGCGGTCGCTGGCTTGATCTTCCACCGCCAGATCAAGCAGTACCTCTTTGGCCCCGTCCCAGTGGCGTGGGCCCTCTTGGTGGGTGGCCTGGTGATGTTGCTCATCGAGCGGCTTAAACCCGTTTCCAAGGTGTCGGAGGCAACCGGGATCTCGCCTCGACAGGCGCTCGGGGTGGGGCTGGCGCAGGTGCTGTCTCTGTTTCCCGGGGTCTCCCGGTCGGGCGCCACCATCATGGGCGGGTATGCGCTGGGGTTGTCCCGGACCGCCGCGACCGAGTTTTCCTTCTTCCTCTCCGTCCCGGTCATGATCGCCGCGACCGGCTTCGACCTGCTGAAGAGCCGGGAGGCCCTGAGCCTGGCGGACTTCCCAATTTTCGCGATTGGCTTCATCGTATCCTTTGTCTCGGCGGTGGTCGTCGTCCGGGCATTTCTGAGGTATATCAGTCACCACAGCTTTACCGTCTTCGCCTGGTACCGGATTGTGCTCGGGGGACTTCTGCTGTGGTGGTACCTCCATCCGTCCGCGCCTGGAGTCTGATGTCGGAACCTCGTATTCACTGGATGGACACCGTCGATTCCACGCTCGACGAGATCCACGCGCTGGCCGAAGCCGGCGCGCCGGATGGCACTGTGGTCGTGGCAAAGGAACAAACAGCCGGACGGGGAAGTCGCGGGCGGTCCTGGCACTCCCCGGTCGGCGGATGCTGGTTCAGCATTCTCCAGCGGGGCGCCGTGACTTCGGGGAGCAGCGTGCTGAGCATCCGGGTCGGCCTCGCTGTGGCCGATGTGATTTCCGCGCTCGGGGTCCGGCATCCTGTCCGACTCAAGTGGCCCAACGATCTCATGTGGTGCGACAGGAAGCTGGGTGGGATCCTCTGTGAGGCGCAGTGGCTGGGGCCCACGCGGGAATGGGTCGCGATCGGGATCGGGATCAACGTCAAGAATGAACTGCCGAAGGACGTGAAGCGCACCGCTATCTGCCTGGGCCACCTGTTGCCCGACATCACTCCCGAGGCGTTGGTCGAACCGCTTGCCGCCCGGCTCCGGTCCATGAGCGAATCGGGTCCCACGCTGAGCCTGGCCGAGGCCTCGGCGCTGACTTCGCGCGACTATTTGTTCGGGCGGCGCCTGATCGAGCCGCTTCCGGGCGTGGCTCGCGGCGTGTCGAGGCAAGGCGAGCTGGTCGTGGAGATTCGAGAAGGCGTAATACAGGCGGTCCGCTCGGGTCACGTGGTTCTAGCCGGGCCGGCCTGATACCCATGCTCCTTGCTCTCGACGTAGGAAATACCGAGATCACCGCCGGACTGTTCCATGGTCCCGAGCTTTCCTCCCACTGGCGGCTCACCACCGCAACCGAGCGAACCCCCGACGAGTGGTCGGTCACCCTCAACGCACTGCTGGTCCAGGCGGGTCATTCGCCGAATGAGGTCCGGGCAGCCGTGATGGCGTCGGTTGCACCCAGCGTGACGCAGAGCCTCATCGCCGGGTTACGCTCCGCAACCGGCAGCGAAACTACCACGGTGGACGCCACGACCCCGCTGCCCATTCGCCTCGACGTGGATGAGCCGCTGACGGTGGGCGCCGACCGCATCATCAACACCCTCGCGGCGGTCACCCTCTATAAGGTCGATACTCTGGTGGTGGACTTCGGCACCGCGACGACTTTCGACTGCATAACGGCAGATGGTCGCTTCATCGGCGGAGTCATCATGCCGGGCCTCCGTACGTCGGCGGACCAGCTTACCCGTCGCGCCGCCAAGCTCCCCGCAACGGAGCTGACGCCGCCTGAGCGGGTCATCGGACGTCGGACCGAAGACTGTATTCGTGCCGGAGTCCTGTTCGGCGCGGCCGACGCCGTGGATGGCATCGTGAACCGGATCAGGAAGGAATGGCCCGGTGGCCGGCAGCCCAAGGTCGTGGGCACTGGCGGGCTCGCCACCATCGTTGCGCCGCTCACGACCACCATCGAGTCGGTAGACCCTGACCTCACTCTGCACGGCCTTCGCATCGCGGCCGGCCACCTCGCCCTCAGGTGGTGAGCGAGGTCGCTTCCTCGCTCGGGGCCGCACGCAGGCTCGGCTACCGGCTGTTCGGGTCTTCTTTCGATTATCTCCTGCATCTCCGTCCCGCCGAGTGGCCGATCATGGCGGCTCACACGGCGCTGGGGTATTTCCTCGCGGTGGGTCTCTCCAGGGCAATCGGCGGCGAGGCGTTGAAACCGGCGTTGGCAGGACTGGCACTTTGGGTTGTGTGTCTCAACGGCGGTACCCTGGCCCTCAATTCAGCCTTCGACCGCGACGAGGGTGACATCGGGTATCTCCGGTCGCCTCCACCGGCACCGCGGCATCTCGCGATCTTCGCTCTCTTGTTGATGGCCGTGGGGCAGGGTCTCTCCCTGTTGCTTCCTCGCTCCTACACGCTGGCATACGCGACCTGCTTTGCCCTGTCGCTCGTCTACTCCATGCCTCCTTTCCGATTCAAGGCGATGGCCGGAGTGGACTGGCTCATCAACATGTGGGGATTCGGCACGATTACGCCGTACGCGGGCTATGTGGCCACCGGTCGTGTACCCGGGATGGTACACGGCCTCGTCCTGCTGGCGTTCTGCCCGCTCTTCGCCGCGCTCTATCCACTGACTCAGCTCTACCAGTTCGAGGAGGATCGTCGCCGGGGCGATAGGACCTTTGCGTTGCTGCTGGGCATGGAGCGCAGTTTGCTGGTGGCACTCGGTGCGGCGATCGTCGCCTTTCTCTGGTTTGCAACAGCGGGGATCCTGGCCGGCTGGGAGCTTCACGGCTACGGACTCGTACAGTGGGGGCTAGTCGCTTTGGCAGCGGCCGGTTGGGCCGCCGTTCTGGTCCGCTGGCTCTGGCGCTATCGGAAGATGAGTCCCGCGGATCATCAGCGCGGGATGTACTACGCTCTGGGCGCATGGGCTATCACCGATCTGGCTGTGCTGCTCGCCTTTGGGTGAAGCTGACGCCTATCGTCTTCCATCGCTCATCACGCGACGATATTGTAAAAGTCTTGCCCGGACTTGCGACGGGCCCCATGGCCGATCCTCGACCGTGGCCTCTCCGCTACCTCCACTCGGTTCTTTCCTCGGGTAAACGGACCCAGCATGTGGATCGCAGCCCTGGTCGCAGCCGTGCTCGCCCTCCTCATCATTATCAACCTGAGTACTGGTGAGAAGAAGATCGAGCATGAGCTGACCCACCTTTACGGCGTCGATGATCCCCAGTTCGCTCGTACCGTCGGTACCCTGCTCGGTCCCGCCCTCGTGCCCGGCAATCAGGTCACGCCGCTCTACAACGGCGATCAGATCTTCCAGTCAATGCTCGAGGCTATTCGTGGAGCTCGGCGCAGCATCACCTTCGAGACCTATATCTACTGGTCGGGCGACATCGGCAGACGATTCGCCGATGCCCTGTCGGAGCGGGCTCGGGCCGGCGTCAAGGTCCACCTGCTCATCGACGCGGTCGGCTCTGCCCGGCTCGATGCCAAGGCGCTGCGCGAGATGCGGCAGGCGGGCGTAGAAATCGTCAAATTCCACCCGGTGCGCTGGTACACCCTGGGGCGGCTCAACAACCGCACTCACCGCAAGCTCCTCGTGGTCGACGGCAAAGTAGGCTTCACCGGTGGCGTCGGCATCGCCGACAAATGGGACGGCCAGGCCCAGGATCCCGATCACTGGCGCGATTCCCACTTTCGCCTCGAAGGGGCAGCCGTTGGACAGATGCAGGCCGCGTTCATGGATCACTGGATCGCGGCGCGCTCGCTGGTGCTGCACGGGGAAGCTTATTTCCCCGCTCTGGAGACGAAGGGAGGGCAGTGGGCCCAGACATTCAAGAGCGGGGCCGATGACGGGGTCGAGAGTGTGCGGCTGATGTACCTGCTATCGCTCACCGCGGCGACCCAAAGTATCCGACTGGCCAGCGCCTATTTCGTCCCGGATGATCTCACGATTCAGACCATGCTCCGGGCCAGGCAGCGCGGGGTGTCGATTGATGTCGTGGTCCCCGGCTGGCACACCGATGCCCTGGTGGTGCGTAGGGCGTCACGGGCGCGCTGGGGCCCGCTGCTCGAAGCCGGCGTCGCCATTTACGAGTATCAACCCACCATGTACCACTGCAAGGTGATGATCGTGGATGATTGCTGGACCAGCGTCGGCTCCACCAACTTCGACAACCGGTCGTTCCGTCTGAACGACGAGGCCAATCTCAACATCCTCGACGGTGCCTTTGCTCGGGCCGAAAGCAAGACCCTCGACCAGGACATCGCCCGCTCCGTTCCGGTCACACTGGAGAGCTGGCGAAGGCGGCCCTGGACGGAAAAGCTGGCCGAACGCTTCGCTGCGCTACTGCGCAACCAGCTGTAATACGACTGGATCCAGCACTTGGCCCGAAACAGGTGTGGTGGCTATACTTGAACGGTTCGATCAGGACACCCTTTCGGGAGAGGACATGAGTTCTCTGGCGCATCCGCAGGCCGGATACGACACCACCGAAGTCCCCATAATTTTCCGCGGCTCGCTCAAACTGGGGTTGGCCGAGGCACTCATCGTTCTCGCCATCGGACTCGTATCTCGCGTTCTGGACGGCCCGGTTGAAATAGCACTCGAAGGCGTGATTCTCGCCTTCGGAGTACTGCTCGTTGTCGGTCTCCCCGGCATCTGGACCCGCGCGCGCACGATCGAAGGGATCGCCGGAGCCGCCGGGATCGGACTCGGCGCCACGGGTGTCTTCCTGGTACTCGATCTGCTCTTCCTGCAAGGCAATCTCTTCCCGGCGCTCTACACCAATCGATGGAAGGAGATCGGTGGGGGGAGCAACTGGTGGTACCATCCAGTCTGGTGGATGGTGGGCACCTACCTGTCCTGGCTGGGAGGGTGGATCCTCGCGAATCAGACCCGCAAGTCCGGTGCACCCTCGTTGCCCGGGCTCGCTATTCTCCTCAGCATTTGCACGGTGGTCTGTGGCGTCATCGCCGTCGTGGTAGGCTTTCCCGGCGCGGGATGGAATGTGCCCACGTTCGGGGTGGCGGTGTTGCCCGGCCTGGCACTCGCTACGACCATCTCGGTGCTGGGGGCCCGTAAAGCATAAAGGCGAATGCGCTGGCTCGCCCTCTTCGCCCGCATCATCGGCTGGCTGCTCACTCCACTGGTGGTGTGGGCAGCTTCGTTTTTGGGAGCCTGGCTCGCGACGTGGTTCGCCACCGGCATCGCGGCGCCGCGCGCGGGCCTCTATACCACGCTGAGGTTGACCTCGGCGGCGGCCTCGTGCGCGGCGCTCAGCTGCTCGGGCAGCGATGCGACCGCGTCGAGGAAC
>DATIOP010000568.1:0-3041 GCA_035472975.1 Gemmatimonadales bacterium | reverse complement strand
GCTACTGCTTCTGACAGCATTGGTGCAGGGGCCGCCTCCCCCCGTTTTTCGTGGTATGGATGGCGGGTGAGATTGCTTCGCCAGCTTCGCTGGCTCGCAATGGCGGAAACCTCAGTCGGGGGTAGCGCGGCGCTGCTGTTCGAAGAAGTGCCGCAGCAACGCGCCGCATTCCTCCGCCATGACTCCACCTCTCACCTCCGGCCGATGGTTGAGCCTGGGGTGTCGCAGCAGATCGCCGACAGATCCTGCCATGCCAACCTTTTCGTCCCACGCCCCAAAGACGACACGACCTACTTTCGCCAGCACGATGGCGCCGGCGCACTGGGCACAAGGTTCGAGCGTGACATAAAGAGTTGCGCCGGGAAGGCGATCTTCGCCGGTGTGGGAGAGGGCGCGCTGCAACGCAAGAAACTCGGCATGGGCGGTCGGATCCCGGCGAGCCACCGTTTCGTTGTGAGCCTCGCCGAGAATCACTCCCTCCTGCACTACAACAGCGCCGACCGGTACTTCGCCTGCTGCTTCCGCCGTCCTGGCCAGTTCGAGGGCGCGCTCGAGCGCGGTACGATCTTCGGGCCGGAGCGGCGACTCAGGCACTCACTGCCTCAGGTGTCCGTCCCTTGCGGGTGAAGCGCAGCGCTCCACCCTGCACATCCACTATGACCGTATCACCCTCGGTGTAGGCGCCCTCGAGCATCTCCAACGCGATCGGATTCTGCAGCCGGCGCTGAATCACCCGCTTGAGCGGACGAGCGCCGTACACCGGATCGTAGCCCTCCTGCGCCAGAAACTGACGAGCCTCGGGACTCACCACTAGCTTGATCTGGCGCTGCGCCAGTAAGCGCTCCAACCCGGTCAATTGGAGATCCACGATCTTCGCCAGATCCTCCCGGGTCAGCTGGCGGAAAACGATTGTCTCGTCTACCCGGTTCAGGAACTCGGGCCGGAAATGTTGGCGCAACTGCTCCAGCACGTTCCGTTCGACCAGAGACCAGGCCTCGGCATCCGGCACATCGCCCGCCTCGACGATCAGGTGGCTCCCGAGATTCGAGGTCATGATGATGACCGTATTCCGGAAGTCCACGACCCTGCCCTGACTATCGGTGAGCCGCCCGTCATCCAGGATCTGCAACAACACGTTGAAGACGTCGGGGTGTGCCTTCTCGATCTCGTCGAAGAGCAGCACGCTGTAGGGCCGCCGCCGTACCGCCTCGGTAAGCTGTCCACCTTCCTCGAAGCCGACATAGCCCGGCGGAGCGCCGATCATCCGCGCCACCGAGTGCTTCTCCATGTACTCCGACATGTCGAGCCGGACCATGGCCCGCTCGTCGTCGAAGAGGAACTCGGCGAGCGCACGCGCAGTCTCCGTCTTGCCCACCCCGGTAGGGCCAAGGAAGATGAACGAACCGGTCGGACGATTGGGATCGGCCAGACCGGCCCGGCTCCGACGCACCGCGTTCGCCACCGCCTGCACCGCCGCTTCCTGTCCCACGACGCGCTTGGCCAATTCTGCCTCGAGCCGCGTCAGCCGCTCGCGGTCGGATTCGAGCATCTTGGAGACTGGAATGCCAGTCCACTTCGCCACGATCTCGGCGATCTCTTCCGCTTCCACTTCTTCCTTGAGATAGCGGGCAGACTTCTGGATCTCCTGCAGTCGCTTTTCCTGGCTCGCGATCTTCTGCTCCAACTGCGGAATGCTGCCGTACTGCAACTCGGCCGCCTTCTGCAGGTCTCCCCGGCGAGTGGCCTGATCCATTTCGGTGCGAAGGGTTTCCAGCTGGGCCTTCTGGTTCTGGAGCTCCTGAATGGACGCCTTTTCCGCCTGCCACTGCGCCTTCATCGAATCGGTGCGCTCGCGTAGCTGGGAGATCTCCTTGTCGACCGCGGCGCGGCGCTCTTTGGCGGCTTTGTCCTTCTCCTTCTGCAATGCCTGGCGCTCGATCTCAAGTTGGACAATTCGACGCTCAACCTCGTCGATCTCCTGAGGCAGACTGTCGATCTCCATGCGGAGCTTGCTCGCGGCCTCGTCCACCAGATCGATCGCCTTGTCGGGGAGGAAGCGGTCGCCAATGTAGCGGTCCGAGAGAGTCGCGGCGGCAACCAGGGCGTTGTCGGTAATCCGGACGCCGTGGTGCACCTCGTACTTCTCCTTGAGACCGCGCAGAATCGCGATGGTATCCGCGACGCTGGGCTCACCGACCAGGACCGGCTGGAAGCGCCGCTCCAGGGCAGCGTCCTTCTCGACGTGCTTCCGGTATTCGTCGAGCGTGGTCGCACCGACGACGTGGAGCTCGCCGCGCGCCAACGCGGGTTTCATCAGGTTGCTCGCATCCACGGCACCCTCGGCCGCGCCGGCGCCAACCAGAGTATGAAGCTCATCGATGAAAACGATGTAGCGCCCTTCGTTCTCGGTCAGCTCCTTGAGCACCGCCTTGAGCCGCTCCTCGAACTCGCCGCGGTACTTGGCACCGGCCAGCAGCAGGCCGATATCCAGCGCCACGATCTGCTTCCCGCGCAGAGATTCGGGAACGTCACCGTTCACGATACGCTGAGCCAATCCTTCGACGATGGCCGTCTTGCCGACTCCAGGCTCACCGATCAGCACGGGATTGTTCTTGGTTCTCCGGGACAGGACCTGCATCACCCGGCGTACCTCTTCGTCCCGGCCGATGACAGGATCCAGTTTCCCGTTCCGCGCCTGGTCGGTGAGGTTCCTCGTGTAGCGCTCGAGGGCCTGGTACTTCTCTTCGGGGGACTGGTCAGTCACTCGATGGGCTCCCCGCACTCCCTCGAGCGCAGCGCGCAGATCCTTGGCAGAGATGCCATGGGCGCTCATCAACCCGCGGGCAGTGGTGCCCTTCTCGTCTACCAGCGCCAGGAGCAGGTGCTCTGCCGAGACGTAGGCGTCGCCGAGCGATTTAGCCTCGTTCTCGGCGCGATCGAAGACGCGGGTGAGCTCACGGCTCAACGTCGGTTCGGCGGTCGCCCCGGCCTGGGTGGGAAACTTGGCGATTTCGCGCTCGATCTCCTCCAGCAGAGCGGTG
>DATIOP010000567.1:0-2946 GCA_035472975.1 Gemmatimonadales bacterium | reverse complement strand
TCAGGAGCTTCGCTGTGCCGCGCCAGAATCCGCGGTAGACCGGATTGTCCGCGAACACGATGACTCGCCCGCTGCCCGAGTTCTCCACCGTGGCCCACACCGAGTTCCTGAGATACTTCTCGGTGTTGTCGGGCCAGGTGAAGCCGGCGAGTGTCAGGTCCTTCCCGACGAACACCACCGGATTCGCGCCGCGCTCGGAAGGCTTGAGCAGGCGACTCGATTCGATGAAGACCGGCAACTGATCTCGCTCGTAGCCGTAGGTGAGCCAGTGGGTGCGGTCGAGCGTCGCGCGGAAGATGGCGCCGGGAATGAACTCGGGCCGGCTTCCAGCGGCGGCGCTGGGAGAGACAAGAGGCGGCGCCGGCTTGGCCCGCTCGCTGACCAGCGTGTCCTTCGCGGTCGTGTCCTTCACAGCCTTGGCGGTCGAATCCTCCTCGCCCACGACGCGAAGTCCGGTCAGCTTGAGTTCCTTCCGCGAGAGGAGGGTGGCAGCGTCTCCGATCGCGATCACCGCGGCACCGGACTCGACCCACGCCTTGAGCTTCTCGCCACCCTCGCTGCCCAGCTCGTTCCACTGGTCGTCGCCGTCGCCCCCGGCCAGGATGAGGCAGTTGTAGTCGGCCAGGTTGATCCAGCGGAGGTTGGAGAGATTGACCGGCACGACCCGCATGCCGACTTCCTTCTCGAGATAGAACCAGACCGCGCCGAAGGCGGTCTGATCGATGCCGTCTCCGGAGGCGAGCAGAATCTTCGGGCGATTCAGCGCCTCGACGCTCTCACTGCCGACACCGGCATCGCCGCTGTCGGGGAACGCGGAGCCGACGGCGGTGACCGGCACGCCGAGCTCCCGGGACAGGGCAGCGATCCGCTCATGGATCGAGGCCGGATTGCGCTGGACCCGAACGACGAATGTCCCGCGCGGATAAGCCTTGCCGTCGGCTCTCAGCTGCTGTGAGGCCTCGCCGACCCGGAATCCTTCGTCGAGCAGCCGGTAAGCGAGGCTGGTTCCGGTCTGCGCCTCGTCGCTGAACACGTACGCCGACTGGGCCCGGGCCGGAGCGCCAACCTCGGGCAGCTTGCCGTCAACCGTGACCGTATCACCGGCGATAGCAGGCGTGTCCTCGGTCCACCAGGCGTCGAGGCCCAGCGTCAGTGGCAGTGACCAGGCGGTAATGTCGTAGAAGTCATAGCCCTCGCTGCCGGCCCGGCGCCCGCGCACCTGGTTGCGATCGTATTTGTCCAGTTCCTTCCGAACGAAACTGGAATCGAACACGGCCTTGGGCTCGAGGATGCTGGTGGCGAGACGCGCCTCGGGTTGAGCGAGATCGACCACGTAACTCCCCGCGGGGAACGTGTGCTGCGCCGCCGCACCTCCCAGGTAGGAGTTCGCCTTGAGCGCCGTGAACGGCTTGGTGGTCTGGACCACTTGGATCTCCTCCCGCGCGAGGCGGCGGGCCAGCCAGAGCGCCCGCGCGGGATCGGGTGAAGCGAGGAACACCACCCGCTTCATCGGCCGGTTCTTCACCTCGTTCATGCCGGTCGAGTGGAACTGGTAGAAGTCCTGAAGCAGCTCGGCCCTGCTGTCGGCGGCGGTGGCGAGAGTCGTCAACGAGGCGATGTAGTGGTGGGCAATCGCCATTTCGAACGTGGTCCAGGTCCCGTCGTCTTTTCGCTTCTTGAGCTCCGGCCCACCGTCGGTCTCGAACGTCATGCCGAGTCCGCCGCGCATGGTGGGCCACATGTCGATGTAGCCGGGATAGAAGAAGTCGAAGATATCCCGCACGTAGTACTGCCAGCCGTAGCCGTCGAAGGCGCGGCCGTTGTTACGGCCGAAGCGCTCGAACCATTGATACGTGGTCGAGGGGAGATTCTTGTTGTGCGCCTCGGCCACCGGCGGGAAGAAGTACTGGGACGTAGTGCTGTGCAGATCGGCGATCACCTGGGGCCGCCAGCGGACGTACACGCTTCCCAGGGCCTGACTTTCCGGTTGCGACTGCGCCAATACATCCCGGTTCATGTCGAACCGGTAGTGATTGTAGCGGCCCCAGATGGCCCAGGGCTCGGTCTGCTCGAGTGCTGCGGGCTCGTCGGTTCCCACGGCTACCGAGTTGTACCACGCCGCGAAGCGCTCGTGGCCATCGGGATTCTGCGATGGGTTGATCAGCACCACACAGTTCTTGAGAATGGCCTGGGTCGCCGGCTCATCTGATGCCAGGAGCTGGTAGGCCGTCTGCATCGAGGCTTCGAACCCGGCTGGTTCGTTGCCGTGTACCGAGTGAGTCAGCAGCACGGTGACCGGGGTGCGCTGGGCAATCGCCGAGGCTTCATCCGCCGTCGTCTTCCGCGGATCGGCCAGTTTCCCCAGATCGGCCCGGATCTGATCCAACCGCGCAATGTTCTCCGGCGACGAAATGATCAGGAGCCGCATCGGTTTCCCTTCCACCGAGCGTCCGATCACCTCGGTCCGGACCCGATCGGGTGCCGCCGCGATCATGCGGTCGAACACCTGTTGCTGCTGGTAGTACATCGTCTGCTGAGAACCGACGCGATATCCCAGGAGCGTATCGGGACGGGGGACCTGGCTCCGGTAGGGACCGCGGGCGTAGAAGTCGAAGCCCTGAGCCTGGACCTGGGCCTGAGCGCGGGCAATAGCGGGTACTAACAGCAGAGCGAGGAGAAGGAGTCGCATGGTAGTCGGGTTTGGGTCAGTATTCGGTGGTGGGTGGTGGGTTGTAGGTGGTGGGGGCTGAAAACCAACGCGTTGGTGCAGTCCCCACAACCCACAACCCACCACCTACTCCCTATTCCCTAATAAAAGATTTACGCGAGAACCGCTTCCTGCCGACGCTGACGGACTCGCAGATCCCAGGTTTCAGCGATGACGCCGCCGAGGAGGAAGACAAGAGCCGTATAGTAGAGCCAGACGACGAAAAGAATCAGGGCGCC
>DATIOP010000566.1:0-4003 GCA_035472975.1 Gemmatimonadales bacterium | reverse complement strand
CATCGCCCACAGGCTGGCCGCACAGCCACCGGCGCGCACCGTCGTGTTCGTGGCCTTCAGCGGTGAGGAAGAGGGCCTGCTCGGATCTGCGTACTACGTGCGCAATCCCGCGTTCCCGCTCGCCAGCGTCTACGCGATGATCAACCTCGATATGGTTGGCCGCCTCCGGGACGATCATCTTATCATCTACGGCTCGGCCACCGCGTCGGAGTTCCAGGGCTTGATCGATTCCCTGAACACCCAATCAGGCTTTGTCATAACGTCCCGCGGCGATGGCTACGGCCCCAGCGATCAGTCCTCATTCTACGGTGCTGGCAGGCCGGTGTTGCACATCTTCACCGATCTCCACGAGGACTATCACCGCACCACCGACGACTGGGACAAGATCAACGCCGACGGGCTGGCGAAGGTAGCGGACTTCACTACCGAGCTGGTTCGCGCGCTGGCCTCGCGTCCCGGTCCGCTCAACTTCGTCAGCAAGACGGCACCAACTGATTCGGGGCCGCCGCCAGTCACGCCAGGTTACGGCGCCTATCTAGGCACCGTGCCGGACATGAGCGAAAATCCTGGCGGGGTCCGATTGACCGGTGTGCGCGCTGGCAGCCCCGCCGAGAAAGCTGGACTCCGGGGTAGCGACGTGATCGTATCAATCGGCGGCATGGCGACGCCCGACCTTGAGGCGATGACTGTTGCCCTGCGTGCCCACAAGGCGGGCGATGTCGTGGACGTCCGCTATGTGCGCGACGGGGTGGAGCAGACCGTTTCGGTGACACTGGGGACCAGAGGCAGCTGATGGCTTCGATTCTCGATCCCCAGCCGATTCTCGCCGGACTGCGCGGAATCTTCGCGCGGGAGGCTGGACGAACCGCTTTGCTCCAGTACGCGGCCGACCGGATCCAGGCGGCGGGCCCGCCGTTCACCTCGATCTACCTCTACATGCTGCACGGTGACGAGCTCGTGCTCGAGACGTTCGCCGGGCGGGAAACCGAGCACACGCGAATCGCCGTCGGCAAGGGCGTTTGTGGAACCGCGGTGGCCACCGGCCAGGACCAGAACGTGGGCGATGTCAGGGCGATCGGGAATTACATCGCCTGCAACACCTTCACCCGTTCTGAGCTGGTCGTTCTGATCCGGCGAGGCAAGACGATCCTCGGCCAGATCGACGTGGACAGTGATGTTCCCGATCCGTTCGGACCCGATGAAGAATCGGCGGTGCGTGCCGTCGCCGATGGTCTGGCAGCCCTTCTCTGACCCGTAGGTTCTGCCCGGCCAATCGAATGTCCCTCCGCGCCTGGTCCTCCGCCCGCTGGACAGTCCCTCTCCCTCCAGGCCACCGCTTCCCGATCGCGAAATATGCGCTGATCCGCGACACGGTCGTCGCTTCCGGCGCTCTGCCGAGCGGTGCGATCGAGGAACCCGAACGGGTCCCAGTCGAAGCGCTGCAACTGGTGCATGATCCGGCCTACGTGGCGTCGATCCTCGATGGAACCGTGGACCCGGTCGCCGCTCGCCGCCTCGGCTTCCCCTGGACTCCCGAGCTGCGCGAACGGTCCCTGCATACCGTTCAGGGCACTATCGAAGCCGCTCACGACGCACTCGCTCGCGGCGCAGGAATGAACCTGGCGGGCGGCACTCATCACGCGTTCGCCGATCGGGGAGAGGGGTTCTGCGTCTTCAACGACGTCGCGGTCGCGGTACGTTCTCTCCAGCGTTCCGGGACGGTACACAACGTCGCGATCGTAGATTTGGACGTACATCAAGGCAACGGGACTGCCAGCATCTTCGAGAATGATCCTGATGTCTTCACATTCTCGATGCACGGCGACAACAACTACCCCTTTCACAAGGAATCGAGTCGGCTGGACGTTGGCCTCCCCGACAGCTGCGACGACTCCTTCTACCTCGGACAGCTCACCAGGCACCTCGATGCCGTCCTGGATGCGGCGGAGCCGGATCTGGTGTGTTATCTCGGGGGAGCCGACCCTTATTTGGCAGACCGGTTCGGCCGCCTCAAGCTGTCGATGGACGGACTGCGGCGACGGGATCAGATGGTGTTCGAGACCTGCCACCGGCGGAGTCTCCCGGTCGTTCTGACGCTGGCTGGTGGTTATGCGGCAGACCTTCAGGACATCGCCACGATCCACCTCAATACCGTGCGGGAGCTTCTCGCTTACTACGGCTAGCTCACCGCCCGATTCTCATGGAAGAAACCAGGCTGACGAGATCAATACGCGGCGTGGAAATCTTTGAACGGCGCGTCGGGACCGGGCCGCCGGTCGTCGTGTTGCACGGCGGACCCGGCGCTCATCATGACTATCTCCTGCCTGGATTCGACGCGTTGGGAGGTGATCGAGAGCTGATTTACTACGACCAGAGGGGAGGCGGCCGCTCCCCCGTCGGTCGCGATGTTCCGGTCGGCTGGCGAGAGCACGTAGCCGACCTTGAGGAGCTTCGAATCATCTGGAAGCTGGACCATCTCTCTCTCTGCGGCTATTCCTGGGGCGGATTGTTGGCGATGCTCTACGCCATCGACCATCCCAACAATGTGGAGCGGCTCGCGCTCGTCTCGCCTGCCCCGTCCTGGCGAGCGGCCCGCATCGAATTCGAGGCCCGTTTCCGCGCTCGCTCGACGACCCCGGAGATCGAGGCGGAGCGTCGCGCGCTCCGCGCGAGTGGGCTGCGGGAGCGAGACCTCAGCGCCTATCAACGTCGTCTCTTCGAGCTTGCGGTTGCGGGGTATTTCCACGATCCCTCACGAGTCAGAGAGCTGACCCCGTTCCGGATCACGGAGCGAACCCAGCGGGAAGTCTGGGAAAGCCTTGGCGATTACGACCTCCGGCCCGCGCTCCGTGAGCTGCGGCTCCCGACCCTGGTGGTTCACGGAGACGACGATCCGATTCCAGTAGAAAGCGCTCGGGAGACAGCCAATTGTCTGACCGCGGAGTGGCGGCTCCTGCGGAACTGCGGGCATGTCCCACACGTCGAGGCCTTCGATGACTTCTTCGAGGCCGTGGATACCTTTCTTCCGTGAGACCCACACCGTTCGAGGAGGTATTCGGTAGGCTAGCCGTGGAGCGGTTCCCCGGGCTCCGCGATTCCTTGGCAGCTTCGCAAGTCGACCCACACGACCTGGATGCCTTCGTCCTCGACCGCGAGGTCGTAGGCCTGCTTCAGGATCTCGTTCCGGAAGGCGCCGGTGAGTCCCTGGACCAACACCTCAGCCTTCTGCACCACGCCTTTCTCTTCTGGCTGGAGGGCGGCTGGTCGTTTCGCTTGAGCCCGGTCCGCGCAGAGATAATCCTCAAGCAGGAGACTGCGTCACCCAACGACGCGAGTTCGGTTCCGCGCGCCTACTACATTCAGTTTCCGGAACGCCTTGTGTGGGCCGAGTTGGAGTCCGGGGTAACGCATGAGCCGCTGGATGGTCTCTTCGTCCGCCCGTGGCCGGGCGGGGGGTATTTTGTCCTCGGTGTGTTCGGCATGCATCCGACCCGGGAAGGCTTCACCGTGGTCGAGGCCGATGGTTTTCCAGTCGAGAGCCCGGCGCGTGAGGACGGCTCCTCGCCGTTCTCTCCGGTGATGGCGGGTGGGACAAGCGCACAACTCGCTTCCCTGGTGGGACAGGAGGAGCTGCTCGAGTTGGCCGCCCGCACGACCGCGGCAGTGGGAGAGGTAGTGCGCCGTCTCGGCGCCGGGAATCGCCCGCATGCTCCAATCGAGATCACCTGAGCCATGATGGATCAGAAGGCCGTGGCGCGCGTGTTCGAGCAGATCGCTTCCTTCATGGAATTGAAGGGAGAGAACACGTTCCGGGTCCGGGCCTTCACGACCGCAGCCCGGGCGCTCGGGGCCTTTCCCGGCGATCTCCGGACCGCGCTCGACGATGGCACGCTGGCAGGAACCAAAGGCATCGGACCCGCCACTCTTCAGATCGTGACCGAGCTGCTCACGGTTGGCCGGTCTTCCCTGCTGGAAGAACTCAGGGAGCAGGTTCCCCCCGGAC
>DATIOP010000565.1:0-7348 GCA_035472975.1 Gemmatimonadales bacterium | reverse complement strand
CCGGATCTCCCGTCAACTTCTCGGCTACCGCTCTCCCCGGCACTCCCACTTCGATCGAGAAGACCGACGGCGACAATCAGTCGCAGGAAGTCGGATTGTCGTTCGCGCTTCCGATGTCGCTAAAGGTCACCGACAACTTTGGTAACGGGGTGCCGTCGGTCGAGGTGGATTGGTCGGTGACTTCAGGATCGGTGGTGCTGGATGGGCCTACTACCATAACGCAGAGCGACGGCGCTACCTCCCTTTCCGTCATGGCCGGCGGCACCATCGGACCGGCTCAAGTTACCGCGGAGCCGGTCGGGGGATTGTCCTCCGTGACGTTCGATCTCGATGTCACCGGTCCCCAGTTCCACATCATGCTGGGCAATGATTTCTTCCGCAGCCTCCGCAACGGCACCGAGAACCCCGCAATTGATACCGTCGCGATAGGCACTACCGTGATCTGGGACAAGGCGAGCCCCGCGCCCCACACCGTCACCTCAACCAGCGGACCGCTCGCGTTCGACAGCGGCCTCCTGACCGGCATTCCCAACACGAATTACAAGTTCACGTTCACGACGCCGGGCACGTACACGTATGAGAGCACGCCCGACGGTCCGCCGATGACGGGGGAGCTGGTCGTTCAATAGGACTGAGTAAGGAGTAAGGGGTAAGGAGTAAGGGGTGTTGAATCATCTTACTCCTTACTCCTCACTCCTTACTCCTCACTCCTTACTCCTTACTCCTCACTGTCGTCAGGTAGCTGTCCGCCTCCGCCCCCACCCTCGCCTCATCCCACGCCAGCTCCTTCCCCATCAACTCCGCCACCCGGTGAGCGGCCGCGGCGCCGTGGTCCCGCGTCTCGTAGTACAGGTGCACTCGCCGAACCAGGACGTCTTCTACCCGCTGGGCCATTTCGCGTCGAGTCACATGAACCACTTCGGCTTCGATTGCGGGATGTGGCGGTGCGAGCGGGGTCATCAGTGAGCGGTTCTCGCGCACCAGGTTATTGATGGCCGCGGCTTCGGTGCCGTAGTGGGAGAGCAGGTGCTCCACCGTCTTGTCCGAGAGGCCGAGATCCAATCCGGTCTGACGGAAAGTCTCGAACGCTCTCGCTTCGCCGCCGGGCAAGGGCTCGATGTCGGTTTCCGCCTTTTCGCCGCGGGTCCGTCCATCCATCCGGTGGAGTTCTTCCGCCACCCGGTCCACCATCTCCGCCGCCATCCGGCGGTAGGTGGTGAGTTTCCCTCCGATGATGCTCAGCATTCCCTCCGGACCGCGAGAGATCTGGTGTTCGCGGGGAACTTCGGACGCTCCCATCGCCGATGTGGGAGCGACCATTGGACGGAGTCCCGCCCAGGAGGACACGACATCGGATTCGGTAAGGTGAGCGTTGGGGAAATAGGCATTGGCCGAACGGAGGAGGTAGACGACGTCCTCCTCTGAGACGCGCACCCGATCGCCTGACTCCGCGGTGTCGGTATCGGTCGTTCCGATGTAGGAGAGCTCACCCCAGGGCAGTGCAAACATGACCCGTCCGTCGATCGGACTCGTCATGGTGATGGCGGATTCATGGCCGATGCGAGACCTGGGCACCATCACGTGCGCGCCCTTGGTGATGCGCAGCAACGGTTTTGCGCTGGGATCCTCCAGCCGTCTGAGCAGATCGCTCCAGGGCCCCGTGGCATTCACCACGACCTTGGCCTGGATGGTTCCCGTCTCCCCGCTCAGGATGTCTCTTACCTTGGCGCCGTGAACCACGCCGCCCGCCTTTTCGAGGGCGTCAACCTCCATGTAGTTCGCGACCCGGGCACCGTGGCGCATCGCCGAGCGGATTGTGGCGAGCACGAGACGGGCGTCGTCACACTGGGCGTCGTAGTAGCGAGTCGCGCCTACCAGTCCCCGCTCCCGCAGGGCCGGTTCGGCGGCGAGCAGGGCGCGCTTGCCGAGGATGCGGATGGACCCCACATTGCGGAAGAGTGCGAGGAGGGCATAGAGGCCCACCCCGGCCGTAAGTTTCCAGAAGGGCACCCGGTCGCCCTTGTGCACTGGAAAAACAAACGGCAGGGGGCGGACCAGGTGTGGCGCGATGTTGAGCAGGATCCGGCGCTCGTGCAGTGCCTCGAAGACGAGGCGGTAGTCTCCCTGCTCGAGGTAGCGCAGTCCCCCGTGGACCAATCGGCTCGATCTTGAGCTGGTCCCCGCGCTGAAGTCCGATTGATCCACCAGCACGGTCGCGAGCCCCCGCATCGCCGCGTCTCTGGCGATTCCGGCGCCCGTGATCCCGCCACCGATCACCAACAGGTCGGCTGGTTCGCTGGTCAGAACTTGCAATGAGGAACGATGCCAGATCTCACCCGGGGTGCTCCCCCGCCTGTGCTGTATCTCCCGCGTCCCAGCGCCTGGCTGCTCTGGCATGATTACTTGTTCGGGCCGGGAAAGCGGGTGCTGGACATCGCCTGCGGCGAAGGGCGGCATGCGCTGAAGGCGGCGCAGTGGGGAGGGACGGTCACCGGCATCGACCACGACGATTCCAAGCTGGACACGGCGCGCGAAGCCGCATCACGGCTGGGCGTGACGGTGGACTGGCGAATGGTGGATCTCGAGGGCGAGTGGCCGCAGCTGGGCGCTTTCGATGCGGTGATGGTGTTCAATTATCTGGACCGGGGGCGCATAGCCGACATTGTACGGCTGGTGGCACCGGGCGGACTCCTGTTCATGGAAACCTACCTCGACTGGCAGCGGGACCTGGGCTGGGGTCCCACTCGCGAGGAGCATCTGCTCAAACCCGGTGAGCTGTCGCAGCTCATCGCACCGCTCGAAGTGCTGCACGGCCGCGAGGTATTCGAGCCGATCGACGCGACGAAAGTCCGCGCGGTGGCGAGCGTCGTGGCTCAGAAGAGGTAGATCGCCAGGCCTACCAAGGGCTAAGGGCGGACCGGCTCAAAGACAAGGTGCCGCCCGGTTTCCCGGTCCCACTACCTTTCCCGCATGTCCCACCCTGCCCGCCGCCCGGTCATCGTCGCCGGCCTGCGCACTCCCTTCGCCAAGAGCGGCACTGTATTCAAAGATGTGACCGCAGTCCAACTCGCCCGCCGGGTCACTGAAGAGCTGCTGCACCGCTCGGAGCTGGACGGGGCGCTGGTGGACGAAGTGGTGTTCGGCCAGGTGGTCGCTTCTCCTCTGGCGCCGAATGTGGCGCGCGAGGTGAGTCTCTTACCGCAATTCCCCGCCACGGTTCCCGCCTTCTCACTCAATCGGGCCTGCGCCTCCTCGGGACAGGCCATCAGCTACGCCGCCGATCAGATCGTCCTTGGTAACGCCGACGTGGTGCTGGCGGGCGGGGTCGAGTCGCTCTCCGATATTCCGATTCTGCACTCGAAGCGGATGAGCCAGATCCTGATGGACGCGAGCAAGGCGAGATCCCTGGGGCAACGGCTGGCCATCTTCTCCAAGGTCCGGTTCAAGGATCTGGTTCCGGTGGCACCAGCCATTGCCGAGCCATCCACCGGGGAGTCCATGGGTCAGTCTGCGGAGAAGATGGCGAAGGAGAACGGCATCAGCAGAGAGGAGCAGGATCGCGTTGCTCTGCTCTCCCATCAGCGTGCCAGCGCCGCGACTCAGGATGGCCGGCTGGGACGGGAGATTGTGCCATGGTTTGGCGGTCGCGCCATGGATCAGATCGTAACT
Source organism: Gemmatimonadales bacterium (assembly GCA_035472975.1). Lineage (GTDB taxonomy): Bacteria > Gemmatimonadota > Gemmatimonadetes > Gemmatimonadales > GWC2-71-9 > DATBGE01. Next base: position 3,679 of record DATIOP010000565.1, on the reverse strand, counting down.
ACTGACAATCTGATCCGGGCGGACACTTCGCTGGAGGCACTGGCCAAGCTCAAGCCGGTGTTCGACAAGCGTTACGGCTCGGTGACCGCGGGCAACTCGTCACCCCTCACCGATGGCGCCGCGGTCACACTGATCATGGAAGAATCGAAAGCGCGATCGCTGGGCTACCAGCCGCTCGCCGCGGTGCGGAGTTACGCGGTAGCCGCGGTGGATCCCGGCTGGCAATTGCTGATGGGTCCGGTCTGGGCGGTGCCCAAAGCTCTCGATCGCGCGGGAATCAGTTGGAAAGACCTGGGCCTGGTCGAAATCCACGAGGCATTTGCGGCGCAGGTACTGTCCAATGTGCAGGCCTGGGGATCGCAGGCCTGGGCGGAGCGGCTCGGTCGCAAGGCTCCGGTGGGACAGGTAGACTGGGATCGGACCAATGTGATGGGCGGCTCGATTGCGATCGGCCATCCCTTCGGCGCCACTGGTGCGCGACTCGCGACCTCGCTCGCCAACGAAATGCGCCGCCGCGACGTCGAGTTTGGCCTCATCTCGATCTGTGCCCAGGGCGGGATGGGGTTTGCGTTGGTGTTACAGAGAGTTTGATAACCAAAATCGCGAGTACCTAGTACCGAGTACCTAGTACCGAGTACCTAGTACCGAGTAAACAGCTCCCGGTTACCGCTAACGTCTATAGTGAGCCTTAAGTCTTAGGCCTTAAGCCAAATGCCCAACATGCAGTACTAGGTACTCGGGACCCGGTACTCGGTACTCTGACCACGATGCCTTCGATCAACCTGACGCCCTCCGGCTCCACCGCCGTCCTCACCCTGGACCTCCCAGGCGAGCCGGTGAACAAGCTGAATAGCGCCGTGAAGACGGAGCTCGAGGCGGCGTTCGAGGAGATCAGGGGTAATCCGGCCTACAACGCGGTGGTGATTCGCTCCGGAAAGCCGGACACCTTCATTGCCGGCGCCGACATCGAGGAGTTCACCCGCCTCTCCACCCGGGAAGAATTCGAGCGGCTCTCCCGCGAAGGGCAGGAGATGTTGCAGCTGGTCGCCGACTTTCCCAAGCCGGTGGTCGCGGCGATCAACGGCGCGTGTCTGGGCGGTGGACTGGAGCTTGTCCTCGCCTGTCACTATCGCATCGCGACCGATCACCCGAAGACCGAGCTGGCGCTTCCCGAGGTCCGGCTGGGACTCCTGCCCGGCGCCGGCGGATGCGAGCGGCTTCCGCGACTGATCGGTCTGCGGGCCGCGCTCGAGATGATTCTCTCTTCACGCGGCAAGCGGGGAACCCAGGCGCTGCGGTTGGGCCTGGTGGACGAAGTCGTTCCCCCGAGCATCCTCCTCGACATCGCGCTTCAGGCGGCCTCACGCCTCGCGACGAATGGTCTGCCCAAGCGCGAGCTACCGGGCGGCTTCATGGCCTGGCTGCTGGAGAAGAACCCCCTCGGGCGAAAGCTGGTCTACGCCATCTCGCGGCGGGGAATCGAAAAGGAGACTCGCGGCAACTACCCGGCTCCCTTCGCGGCACTCGAGGTGGTCAAGACCGGAATGGAGGAGGGCGCTGCGGCGGGATACGAGATGGAGCATCGGAAGTTCGCGGAGCTCGCGGTCACCGACGTCTCCCGCAAGCTGGTGCAGATCTTCTTCGCTACCAATGCGCTCAAGAAGGACGACGGGATTCCTTCCGGCAGCGCCCAACCGCGGCCGGTCAAGCGACTCGGTGTGATCGGCTCCGGCTTCATGGGAGCAGGCATCGCCGGGACCGCGGTGACCACCGCAGGCGTGGACGTGCGCCTCAAGGACACGGACCTCACCCGCGTCGGCAAGGGACTCAAGGCCGCGAGCGACATTCTCAACAATCGTTTCAAGCGTCGCCGGATCTCCCGCTTCGAGTATCAGCGACTCTCGGCCCTGCTCTCGGGTGGAGCGGATTATTCCGGCTTCGGCCTGATCGATCTGGTCGTCGAGGCGGTGTTCGAAGATCTCGAGCTGAAGCGCCGGGTCCTGATGGAAACGGAGGCCGCGACTCCGACCACTGCCGTGTTCGCCACCAACACCTCGACCATTCCCATCTCGGAAATCGCCGCGGAGGCTGCCCGTCCCGACCGGGTAGTTGGCATGCACTTCTTCTCCCCGGTGGATCGGATGCCGCTGGTCGAGATCATTCCGACCGAACAGACCAGCGCCGAAACCATCGTCACCGCGGTCCAATTCGGCCGGAAGCTGGGGAAGACCGTGATCGTAGTGCGGGACCGTCCCGGCTTCTGGGTCAACCGGATCCTCACGCCCTACATGAACGAGGCGGGATTCCTGCTCCGGGAAGGCGTGCCGATGGACGTGATCGATCGGGTGATGACCCGGTTCGGGTTTCCGGTCGGTCCGTTCACGCTGCTGGATGAAGTCGGGATCGATGTCGGCGCCAAGGCGGGAGAGGTGATGCACCGTGCCTTCGGCGAGCGGATGATTCCGGCTGATGTCATAGAGCCGATGATCAAGGCTGAACGCTACGGCCGGAAGAACGGAAGAGGTTTCTACCACTATCACAACAACCTGCGCACCGGTCCCGACGAGGCGGCCTACGACCTGCTCGGCATCCGTCCGGTGAAGCCGCACGACACCACCCAGATCGAGCAGCGTCTGGTGTACATAATGCTCAACGAGGCCGCCATGGCGACTGGGGAAGGCGTCGTGCGCTCGGCAAGAGACGGTGATATCGGCGCCATCTTCGGCTTCGGCTATCCTCCCTTCCGGGGCGGGCCGCTCCGTTACATCGACGATCTGGGCGCGGCCAACGTGGTGAGCGTCCTGCGCCAGCTAGAGAGCCAGTACGGAGCACGGTTCAATCCCGCGCCGACCCTGGTGGAGCTGGCGGAGCAGGGCGGCCGGTTCTATCCCGCATGATCGTGTGAGGATCGCCCGCCGCATCGTGCTCTCCATTCTCGCGGTGGGTCTCGCGCTCTACCTGCTGATTCTTGTCTGGTTCTGGGCCAACCAGGACAGGCTGGTCTTCTTCCCCGAGCGCGGCAAAATCTCCGCTCCACCCGCTTATCTGGGCGGAGAGGCCAAGGTCGCGCGCTTCTCAGGTGAGAGCGGAAAGCTGACCGCTTGGGTGATACCGCCACCGGCTCCCGCGGATTCCGTCCGATGGGTTCTCATCCTTCACGGGAATGCCGGCAATCTCGCGACGCCAGGCCGTCCCGAGCATGACCGTCAGCTCCACGACATGGGACTGGGTGTCCTGGCGCCCGACTATCGGGGTTACGGCGAGAGTGAAGGCAAGCCGAGCGAGGCGGGACTCTACACCGACGCACGGACTGCCTACGATTTTCTGCGGGACAGCCTTCGGATTCCCCCCAACCGCATCGTGATCTACGGCCACTCGCTCGGTTCCGCTGTCGCGACCCAGCTGGCGACCTCGGTCGAGGCAGCCGGCCTCATTCTTCGCATTCTGGAATCCATCGTCCAGGGGAAGCGCGGGGGGCAGCCTGGCGACGCCTGTGTCCAAGCGCGTCTGGTTCAGCTGAAAGAGATCAGACTGAAAATCGGTATGGCAGCCGGCGCAGGCGTTGAACTGCATGAACAGATCGCGACCGCGCGTGGCTTTGGCCTCTCGGAACTGGATGCTCGAGATGTTGAGGAGCTTCTGCCGGCCCGTGAAAAGCTGGAACGCTTCCAGGGCGTCG
>DATIOP010000564.1:0-3211 GCA_035472975.1 Gemmatimonadales bacterium | reverse complement strand
CACGGTCGTAGGCGCGGATCCCGAAATAGAAAGCCTTGTCATCCCGCAGGACCCGCAGCACCGTCCGCTCGGTCGCGGGCGCACCCTCCTGCGGCTCTTGTTGCCGAAAATCCGTGATCGAGTCGCTGGCGAGCCAGTCCGGCTCGTCGAGGTGGCCGTCGAGCGTGATAATCGAGACAACGCGTTCGACGCGCAGCGTTGCCCCGTCCCCGGCAACCTGGGCTGTTACCGGTCGCACGACTCCGGGAACCAGGGCGAGCAGCAGGAACCTGCAAACGATCTTCACTTCCGTCGGGAGGCGAAGGCGTCGTAGAAACCATCCAGAATGACGGCGCCCTGGCGCAATCGCACGGCATCCTTCGCGTTCATGGCCACGATGCCCTGAATCAGGCGCTGCAGTCCTGTCGTTTCAGCGCGGCGGAACTTCCCATCCTTGCAGTCGATGTCGTGGACCATTTCCCCCAGAGCGCGCAGGGCGGAATCCTTCAGTCCGAAGCGATGGACCAGGGTTTCGAAGCTGCAATGATCCCCCTCATGGGTGAATTCTGCCTCGAACATATCGAACCGGAGTTCGGCCTTCCTCGGTGTGTAGCCCTGCGGGGATACGAATTTGAAACGGGCCTTGGGGTCGATGAACCGCCGGATTAGCCAGGCGCTGGCGATGCGGTCAACATGGACGTTTTTCCTGGTGACCCAGACCCGGCCCTTCGACAGGTCGGGCCGGACCCGGCTCGCGGCCGGTTTAAGCGTTTCGTTGCGACCCATGGGGGTCCTGCCGTCCAAGGCGGCATCGCTCAGCCCCTCGAGCAGGGACGCTTCGCAGATCACCGCTTCTCCGCCTTCCGCCTCGATTTCTCGTCTGAGCCACTGGAAGTCCTCGATCGCCTCTTCGCTCCACGGCAGGGCGTAGACCGTGTTCTTGAGCGGCCGGGCTCCCAGCCGGGCCAGCCGGCGGCGCACCTTCACGCGCAGATAGTGGGGTCGGGGCGGCAGCTGATGGATGAACAGCAGCCAGGGGGGGTGCCCTTGCGGACGGGATGATTCAACTGAATCATTCATGGATACAAATGTACCACCTCGCCATCGGGGGCCACAATCTGCCGGCCCCAAGAGGGTCCCATGCGCTGGATCACCCGTGAACGACCCAAGATCGACCGGGTCGCCTGTCCCTGGCTCATCGCTCGATTCATCGACTCATCCCCGGAGTTCATCTTCGTGCCGCCGGGAGAAGTGCCCGCGGAAGCGGAGAAGCAGGGTGCAACGCCGTACGACGTCGAAGGCGTGGAGCTGAGTCACGAAGGGCCGCTCTGCAGCTTCGACGCGTTCCTCAAGAAATACCAACTAGACGATCCAGCGTTGCACGAGCTGGCACTCATCGTCCGCGGCGCCGACACAGCACGGCCCGACCTTGCCCCGCAGTGCGCCGGGCTCCTCGCGATCTCCCTCGGCCTGTCTCACAATTTCCGCGATGACTACGAGCAGCTGCGTCATGGCTTTGTGGTCTACGACGCGCTGTATTCCTGGTGCCGCTATGTGAGAGGTGAGACTCACAGCTGGAATCCGCAACGCGTCCCCGCGCCGGCCTGATGGGCACGCTCATGCTTTCCCGCAGCGAGGTCGAGCAGCTTCTTCCCCTCGCCGACTGCATCGATGCGGTGCAGGACGGTTTTCTTGCTTTGGCTCGCGGAGAAGTCATGGGCCCTGTGGTCAGCGCCCTGCATGCTTCAGGCGGAGGGTTCCACTTCAAGGCAGCGGGAATGGGTGGCTACATAGCTGGCAAGCTCAACGCGAATTTCCCCGGCAACCCGGCACGGGGCCGACCGACGATTCAGGGGCTCGTTCTCCTGTGCGACGCAGAACAAGGGGAGCCGCTCGGGGTGTTCGACTCCACCGCCATTACCGCTCTTCGTACCGCTGCTGCCACGGCAGTTGCGGCGCGATTCCTGGCAAGGGAAGATGCGCGAGTCGCGACCATCGTCGGTTGCGGCGCCCAAAGCCGGGCGCAGATTCGGGCGCTCAACCTGGTTCGGCCGCTCGAACGGGTTTACGCCTACGATCTAGAGCCGGTGCGAGCTAGAAAGCTCGCTGGCGAGCTTGAGGTCGAGCTGGGTATCGAGACCAGCGCGGTATCGGATCTGCGATCTGCCCTGTCGGTGAGTCAGATCTGCGTTACCTGTACTCCATCCCAAACGCCACTGATTCATCAGGGAGACGTCAACGCCGGGACCTTCGTCGCTGCGGTGGGGGCGGACAACGGCGAGAAGATCGAGGTTGACCCTACCCTCATGGCGGGGGCTCTCGTCGTGCCCGATCTCCTCGAACAAGCGGTTCGGATCGGTGATCTCTGCCATGCCGTTGCTGGCGGATTCATGACCGTCTCCCAGGTCTACGCGGAATTGCCGGATCTGGTGGCGGGCCGCAAGCCCGGCCGGACCAGCGAGGATCAGGTCTTCATCTTCGACAGCACCGGCGTTGCCGTGCAGGATGTTGCCGCTGCTGTACTGGTCTACCAGCGGGCGGTCGCACAGGGAGCGGGCCGAATCATCGAGTTCGCCGCATGAGCACGGTCGTTTCCGCACCCGGGATCACTCGCGGTCTCGGATGGTACTTCCTCCGGCTCGGGACACTGGGTTTCGGCGGACCGATCGCCCTGGTCGGCGCCATGCATCGCGACCTGGTGGAACAGCGCGGGTGGATTTCCGAGGAGGAGTACCGGGAAGGGATCGCACTGGCCCAGCTCTCTCCAGGACCGCTCGCGGCACAACTCTGCTTCTACATTGGGTATGTGCGCGGGGGAATTGCCGGTGCGACACTGGCAGGGTTGAGCTTCGTCCTTCCCAGCTTCCTCATGGTTCTGGCACTGGGATGGGCATACACCCTGTATCAGGGCTTGCCCTGGATGCAGGCCGTTTTCTACGGAGTCGCCGCAGCGGTAATTGGCCTGATCAGCCGAAGCGCCTGGCTTCTTACTCGGAAGACCATCGGGCGGGACACGTTGCTTTGGGGCATCTACCTGCTGGTGGCGGTTGCCACGATTGTAACCGGCAGGGAGCTGGTCGGTCTCATCCTGCTGGGAGGGTTCGCTACCTGGCTCTGGCGAGTCCCACCGGCTTGGCTGCGGAGATCGGGTACAGCCGCCGAGGCGGGGCTCCTCCTGCAGATCGCGGCCTTCTTCGCCTACGCCGGTTCATTCGTTTTTGGCAGCGGCCTC
>DATIOP010000563.1:0-6098 GCA_035472975.1 Gemmatimonadales bacterium | reverse complement strand
GGCAGGCCCAGCTCGGCGCCTTTCAGCCGGACCCGGGAGCGGAGCGGCAGCCGGACGATTTCGGAGCCTGCCCGCACTACCGCACCCTCGCTCCAGCCATCGGCCGCTTCCCGCCATTCCACCGCGGTCTCCGAATCAATCTCCAGCACGTAGCCGCGATGAACCCAGCCCTGGTAGCCGTCGCCGTCGAGTTGAATGCGGCGCCAATCGTCTGCCTCTTCCAGGATCTGCGCGGTTTCACCGAGGACGAGCTGGGTGACTTGTTCGGCGCGGGGGGATGGCTCGCGGCACACCGGTGCCACCCCCGACCGCCCGATGAGGGCTCCAATCACTGACCGGCAGACTCCTTCGCTTGGCAGGCCTTGCAGAGTGTCACCCCGCGGAAGGTGCACATCAGGCAGATGAACGTACCGCAGCCGTCGCAGGGATATCCCTCCGAGGCGCGCTCCTCCCGCTCGCAGGCGCGGCAGATCATGGCGTCGTGCTCTTTCAGTTCCGCCATTGTGGACTCCTTCGGCCAAGCTGTTAGCTGTTAGCTGTTAGCTAAAAAGCTGTTAGCTAAAAGCTAATAGCTAACAGCTAATAGCTAATAGCTAACTCTCAAACCTGAATTGAATACCTCTTAATCTTATTAATCAGCGTTGCCCGGGAGATGCCGAGTTCAAGGGCCGCCCGGGTTCGATTGCCGGCGTGATGCCGCAATGTGCGCTCGATGTGCACCCGTTCGAGATCGTCCAGGGTCTGCGGAGTGTGGCGACGGTCGCCCGGGCCGGGACGGGCGCGGAATTCCCCAGGCAGATGCTCAACCCCGATCTGGGACTGGCCCCGGGCGAGGATCACCGCGCGCTCCAGGACGTTACGCATCTCGCGGACGTTCCCCGGCCAGTTGTGGCCCAGCATCCGCTCGATGGCCTCGTTGGAGAGTGCCGCGGGAACCCCCGAAACCTTCCCCTGCAATTCGTTGAGGAGCGCCGACATCAGAGTCAGCCGATCTTCCCGTGCCCGGTCGCGCAGCGGCGGCAGCACCACCGGCATCACGCTGAGGCGGTAGTAGAGATCTTCCCGGAACTTCCCGGCCTCGACTTCCGCGGCGAGGTCGCGGCTGCTCGCCGCGAGAATCCGTACATCAGTCGCTACGTCCCGGGTTCCCCCCACCCGGCGGAAGGTTCTGGTCTCCAGAACCCGCTGCAATTTGGGCTGCAACTCGGCGGGGAGGTCTCCGATCTCTTCGAAGAGAATCGTGCCACCCGAGGAAATTTCCATGAGACCCTGACGGCGCTCCCGCACGTCTGCCGGCGTCGCCCGTTCGACCCCGAAAAGCTCGGCGTCGAGTCCGGCGGAGCTGCGTCCCCAGCAGGAAACTTCGGTGAAGGGGCCCGAGGCGCGGGGACTCAGCTGGTGCAGCATCCGCCCCACCCAGGCCTTCCCCACCCCGCTCTCGCCTTTGAGCAGCACAGCCGTGCGATCGCTCAGGGCCACTAGACCGATCTGCCGAGTCAGCTCCTTCACCTCGGGTGAATCGCCCAGCGATTCGAGTCCTTCTCCCGGGGAGGTGCGGAGCAGCAGCATCTCGTTGAGCCGGCGGAGTCGCACCTTGTCCGCAACCCTGGTGGCCGCAGCCGTGAGGTGCTCCATATCCATCGGCTTGGTGAGGAAGTTCTCCGCGCCAAGCTGCATGGCCTTCACCGCGGTGGGGACGTCGCCCTGGCCGGTGAGGAGGATGACCGCGGCATTCCTCTCTCGAAGCCGCGCCAGCACCTCCATTCCGTCGAGGCCGGGGAGATGCAGGTCGAGGATCACGACCTCCGGACGCAGCCGGTCGTAGGCGGCGAGGCCGGCTTCGCCGTCCAGTTCGCGCGCCACTTCCCAGCCTACGCGCTCGAAGTAAGTCCCGACCGTGCGCAGCACGTCGGCGTCGTCATCAATCAGCAGGACGGAATCAGCCATCAGCGACTCCCGTCAGACGGGTGACCTTGTGGTCCATGGCCCTGGTAGGAGAATGGCTCGAAGATGCGCTTGCGCGTCACGGACGCAATCCCCGACCCCGACCCGGCACCAACGCTCACAAAAGCGGTGGAACGAGAACCCGAACAGCTCCAGGTACCACGGTTGCGACGAACGGCGTTTCTCCTCCGGGCTCGCCGTCCATCTGGACCGGTTCGGCCGGGGTGGTTTCGACCCGGATCTCACGGCCCTGGGCGTACCCGATACGCCCTTCGCTGCCTTCAGGCACACCTTCGCGCAGCAACTGCCAGATCGCGCGAACCCCCTCGACAAAGCTGTCGGCCCGAACGACCACGACATCGAGCAGGCCGTCGTACGGGGAGATGCCGGTGCGGAGCCTCACGAAAGGCGGGATGACCTCCCCGCAGTTGGCAATCAGCAGCATCGTGGCCTGCGCCTCGTATTCCACGCCGTCCACGGTGATCAGGTGCTGGATGCTGCGCATCTCGGGCACCAGCCTTAGCGTCGTGGCGACGTACGCGGCGAAACGCCAGCGGTGCTTGTCCAACGTGCTGGTGCCGGCCATGACTCTCGCATCGTAACCGGCGCCGCAGGCGACCGCGAAGTAATGCGTCCCGTCGCTCCGCTCCATGCGCCCCAGGTCGAGCGGACGCGCCGTGCCGGCTACCAAGGCCTTCGCTGCCCGAACCGGGTGGGTCGGGATTCGCAGGTTGCCCGCGAGGAGGTTGCCGGTGCCGCCAGGAACGACGCCGAGTGCCACGTCGGTACCGACCAAGGCCGCGGCCGCCTGCATCGTAGTGCCGTCACCGCCAAACACAGTCACCACGTCCAACCGGTCCGCCACCGCCTGCTCGGCCAGACGCCGCGCATCGCCGGGGCCGCCGGTGGCAGCCAGCTCCACCTTCCAGCCACCTCGCTCCAGTGTCTCGACCACGGCCCGGACGGCGACATCTTCGGTCCGCGCCGCCGCGGGATTGGTAATGAGCAGCACCCGGGTCACGTCAATAGTCCAGGGACCACAGCGTGTCCAGACCGACCTGATAGCGCTTTCGATTCTGAGATTGATCGAAAGTGTTGATGGTACAGGGCGTGGTCGGCTCGACGGCCAGCTTGAAGCGAAGCGGCCGGTTGAGCCGATACTCCGCACTGGGGTAGAAAGTCGTCCCGCTGGTGCAGACATCGGTCAGCAGAGCGAGATACCACTTCCGGCCCACCTGCCAGCCGGCGGTGACCTGTGCCACCTGCGAAGCACCGCTGCTCGAGGCCGACACTGTCCCGCTGGAGACGGTGCCCGGCCGGATATCGAGGTAGTCGATCGGCACACCCAGGTCGCTGATCAGCGTCCGCTGGATTTCGCTGGAAAGGGCGCTCGAGAAGTAGGAGATGCCGGTGGCGAGCGCCGCCGATTGGTTCTGGCTCGCGGCGCCGCCCGAATTCACCGCGAAGCTGGAACGCCCGAACATGAGGTAACTGACCAGTTCCGTCTCGGAGAGCGGCGGGTGCTGATCGCTCTCCAGCGCCAGCTTCGGCTGAAGCAGCGTTCCCGTGATCTTGGCGATAACCGGAATCTCCACCCTGGTATCAACGTCTTCCGCGGTGTACTCGGCCGTGATGTTCAACTCGGCATTGAGGTCCGGCGTCCCGAAGTAGCGAACCGTCCCCTCTTCTACCGTGAAGTCCCGGACCACGAACCCGATCTTGACGCTGTAAGTGCCGCGCAGCGCGCTGAGCGTCCCGTCCATGCGGTAGACGTCGCGCACCTTGTTGACCGTGAGATCCCCGTCCAACTGGATGTTGGCCTCGCTGGAGCGGAGCCAGAACGATTCGCCCATCACCAGCCGGAGGTTCTCGATGGTGAGCGAGTCGAGGAACCGGTTCTGGAACGCGGCGCCGAGGTTTTCTGCTTGAATCTCGGAGATGTCGATCAGCCCGGAATCGGCCGGATTCTCCAGATTGACGATGCGTTTGGTCAGCAGATCGGAGAAACGGAAATTGCCCTCGTCCGCCACCAGACGCCCGGTGAGACGGGCCTGCATCACCGGCCCGGTCAGCTCAAGGTTGCCGGTAGCGTCCAGAGTAAGGAACCGCCGGTCGGCAATGGCGCGGAACCGATTGGCCCGGAGCTTCAGGCCGAGGATCGGTCGGGTCAGCTCCTCGAGCCGGAGCACGCCGCCGACCTCCATGCTCCCCTTGCCCCCGTTTACTCGAAGGGTGTCGACCTGGATCGAGTCACCATTCAGTCGGGCGCGACCATTGATTCCGCTGAACGATGTTCCGAGCGAGGGCACGCTGGCTTGGGCGTTCCGCACATCGATGAATCCGGCCAGGGCCGGCTTGTCCCAACTCCCGGTGACCTGCGCATCCATGCGAAGGGTGCCGTGGACTCCCCGAACCGTATTGGTGAAGGCCTCGAGCACGCTCATTTCGGTGCTGTCGGCCACCGCGCGCACGACCAGGTCTCCCGGCAGCTGTCGCTTCGGCACGCTCTTCAGGGCCAGGTCCATCGGAAGCGCCGCCTCGATCCTCATGACGGGAGTGCCGGTCTTCCACAGCAGGACGTTGGCATCGAGCCGGCGGTCGGCGTAGTTGAAGACGCCCTGCACGTAGGGCGAGGCGAGGTCGCCGAGTGCCAGATCCGCGAGCGAAGCCGTGCCTTGGAACGTCGGGGCCGCGGCGGTGCCACCCACTTCGATATCGGCCTCCACTGTCCCACCCACCCTGGTGGTGTCACGCTGTAAGGCGAGATAGACATCCCGCAGATCGAGTCCGACAGCACTGATTATCAGCTTTCCTTCCTGCTCGTGAGGAAGACTTCCTTCGATGCGGACCAGGCCGGATCCGTCCGATGCTTCGAGGAAAAGCGGACTGAAGTCCACCCGCTCCCGTCCCAACGCCAGCGAGACCGGCTCGTGCAGCCGCCAGGTATGATCGGGCAGCGTCAGACGGGCGCTGTCAACCGCCACGACCTGCGACGGGGGGTGTTTCCAATATTGCCCGCTGGCCGCGAGGGAGACGCTGTCCGCCAGCTTCGCCGAACCACTCCAGAGCAGTGAATCGGTGTAGCCCCGCAATTCGGCAGTGAGCGTGGTCATGGTCCAGTCCTGGCTTCGCACCGAATCCAGGGTAACCACCAGTCCGAGCTGAGAACGCTCCGCACGGCTCCAGTCGAGCGTGGCCGACGCGGTGGGGACCTTGAAGCCCTTCCACTCCAGCGCGCGTCCGTCCGCATCGATCCGAACGGTGGGAGCGTCCACTGCGCCGGCCAGCGAAACCGTTCCGGTTATCCGGCCCTGGACAGGATGCGGAGGCGCGCTGTCGCTTGGCGGTGTGACGGTATCGCGCAGGAAGGGATCCAGCGTGACGAGGCTGTCGGCGGTAAAGGCGACCTGGATTTCTCCGTCCGACGGAGAGCGCCAGCCCAGGGTTCCTTCTCCGTTGGCTGCGACGCCAGGAAGCCGCGCCAGCAGGGTATCGAAGGTGAGGATCCCGTTTTCGGCGCTGAGAGTAGCGATGACGGTGTCGAGCGGGACATCGGCCGCGGTGCTGTGCGCCAGCGAGATCGCGAAGGTGCCTTGCGGACCGGTCACCGAATCCATGGTGCCGTTCACGAACAGGGTTCCGGTGAGTTTGGTCTTCGGCGGTGTCTGGCGGAGCTGAGCGAGATCTACTCCCTCGAAGTCCACCAGCAGGCTGTCCCCTCCCATCTTGCCGAGGGTCAGTCGGACGCCACCGGTCGCCCGAAAGTGGCCGATCTCGCCATGCAGGTCTCCATCCACCCGCATGCTGTCCATTGTCCCGGAAAGCTTGAGCGGTCCCTGCAGCTGCCCGGGAAGCTTGAGCGCGGGGAAGCTGGTACGGAGACCATCGAAATCGAGAGGATCCAAGCGCACGTCGGTGACGAATCGCGTCGTGGTCGAATCACGGGTATCGAGCCGGGAAACTCCCTCCGCCATCGTTTCGGGATGGCCATCATCGTGATGCCGTACGGTGCCGGAGAAAGTCACATTCTTCCACGGCCCGGAGAGCGTCCCGACCAGTGACAGCCTTCCCTGCAAAGGCAGAGAGGGCGAAACCTTCCTGATCGTGGCGAGATCGAAGTCGGTCTCCCGCAGCTCCATGGTGTCGAACACCGC
>DATIOP010000562.1:0-2809 GCA_035472975.1 Gemmatimonadales bacterium | reverse complement strand
CTCCTCGGTGTTGCCGAGAAGGAAGTGACCGTAGCGTTGGCGGACGGCGTGCTGACCATCAAAGGAGAGAAGCACGAGAACTACTACCTCGCCGAACGCAGCTACGGCGCTTTCGAGCGCTCGGTGCGCCTGCCCGATGGCATCGATGAGACCACGGTCGAAGCTAGCTTCGACAAGGGCGTTCCCAAGATCACCGGTGCGAAGAGGCCCGAAGCGATCAAGGCGGCGCCCAGATCGAGGTCAAAGAAGCATCATAACACCCGCCAGCATGCGGTCCGACGTTTGATCGGGCCACTTGTCCTTAGTGAAGCAGACAACGCAAATTACACAAATCCACGGGATCCACCCGACGAGGCATTGCGGGCTACCATTCACCCGCCCGGACCCGACCGCGATAACAAACTTGAGTATCAGCACGGTTTCGAGTGGCGGCAAGCAGCCCGTATTGCTTTCGTCGTCATTGCTACAGCCGCGGTTTGGTCTGAAACTTGGGAGCCGCTTCGCGGTATCGGCCTGATCGGGGGGATCGGTCTCCTCGTCGAAGGTTGGCCGATCCTGACGGAAGCGTTCGACCACCTACTCGCCCGACGCATGACGATGGAGCTCTCCATTGTCAGGAGGCTGCATCGCGGACCACTGCGGATGTTCCTTGATCCGGACGCGCGGCTACGTCAGTCTTGAGCGCGATGGAGGGGCTGATGGTGGCGCGCAGCTGCTGGATCGTGGCAGGAATTGCCGGGCTTCTTCAGGTCTCCGCCTGCACCAATGATCCCTACCCCGATACGGACCGAGGCAAGAAGGTCCTCTACTCTTCATTCACTGAGGCGCCAAAGACGCTCGACCCAGCCGTGGCCTACACGACGGCCGAGCATGTCATCACGGGCAACGTCTATGATACGCTGCTCGAATATCACTACCTGAAGCGGCCCTATCGGCTGATCCCGGGTTTGGCAACGGCCGTGCCCGAGCCTCGGCAGCTCGAGGGCGGTCACCAGTCCTACCGGTTCAACATTCGCCCAGGCATCCTCTTCCACGCTGATCCATGCTTCACCCTGAATGGCAACGCCCGCTCTAACCGCGAGGTCGTTGCCGCCGACTTCGCGTTCGCATTGGCGCGTCTTGCTGACCCCGCCGTCAACAGCCCGGTTATGAGCAGCTTTGCGGAGGTGCTGGGATTTTCCGCATTCAGCAAGCGGCTTGTGGAGCTGCGAAAAGATGTCGCTTTCGCTGCGCTGCCTGCGCATGAGCAGTACCGGAGTGCCGGTGGCATCGAGGGTGTGACCACGCATGGCGATCACGAGCTGGAGGTCGTGCTGGCGGCGCCCAATGCACAGATCCTGTACTGGTTCGCGATGCCCTTTACCACGCCGGTCGCGTGGGAGGCGGTGGCCTACCATGACGGCAAGGGCGGGCACCCCAACTTCGCTGACCACGCTGTCGGCACGGGCCCCTATCGCCTCGCGGTGTACGAGAAACAATATCGCTTTGTGCTCGAGCGCAATGACAGCTGGTATGGCACAGTGCCCGCAAATGCCGGCGCCCCCGGCGCGGCGTTCCCGGGTGGGATCGACCCAGAGGACGTGGCCGAAGGGCGGGTCGATCCGTCCTATGCCGGTAGGCGCATGCCGTTCGTCGACCGCATCAACTTTTCGCGCGAGCGGGAGAATATTCCCCGCTTCAACAAGTTCCTGCAGGGCTATTACGACGATGGCGGCATCATCAAGGAAAGCTTCGATGCGGTGATCCAAGGCGACCGGCTCTCGCCCGAGATGAACGCAAGGGGCATGCGCCTGGACAAGACCGTTGAGCCCAGCATCCGATACATCGGCTTTAATATGGAAGACCCGGTCCTGGGCGCAGCCGCCGGCGAGCCCGGTCGCAAATTGCGCCAAGCCATGAGCCTGGCGATCGACGTACAACCGTACCTCGAGCTCTTCCTGAACGGCCGCGGCGTGCCGGCGCAAACAGTCTTGCCCCCAGGTCTGTTCGGCTACGACGAGAGGTACAAGAACCCGTTCCGACAATATGACCTGGTGCGCGCGCACAAGCTCCTCGCCGAAGCGGGCTACAAGGACGGCATCGACACCAAGACCGGAAGGCGGCTCAGGTTGAGTTTCGACACCTCGGCGACCACGGCGGCGGCCAACCTCCAGTTCGAATATCTAGCCAGGGCGTGGCGCCAGCTCGGGCTGGATGTTGAGGTCAACGCCACCACCTATAATCAATTCCAGGATAAGATACGGCGTGGCGCCTACCAAATCTTCGTCTGGGGATGGGTGGCCGATTTTCCGGACCCGGAGAACTTCCTGTTCCTGCTCGAATGCGGGAACGCACGCTCGAAGAGCGGCGGACCGAACACCGCCAACTTCTGCAACGGCGAATTCGATCGGCTGTACCGCGAGATGAAGGATATGCCGAGCAACGAAGCGCGCGCTGGGTTGATCAGGCGCATGCTGGCGATCTTGGAGTGGGAGCGGCCCTGGATCGAGCTTTATCACGAGGAGGATTACACGCTGAGCCATGCCTGGCTGGTCAACTCCAAGCCGATGGGCATCTCTTATCCGGCGTACAAGTACCGCGACGTCGATCCGCTGCTCAGAGACCGCATGCAGGCGCGATGGAACGCTCCGGTGCGCTGGCCGGTGTACGTTTTGGTGCTAGCCGTCATTTGCCTGACGGTGCCGGCAATACGGACCTACTACCTGGAGCGCTTGTGATGGCCACTTACTTGCTGCGCCGCATCGGTTATGGGTTCCTCACGGTGCTCGGCGTTCTGCTGTTGCTGTTCGTGCTGTTCTTCGCCGTCACC
>DATIOP010000561.1:0-2874 GCA_035472975.1 Gemmatimonadales bacterium | reverse complement strand
GTCAAGATGAAGCGGAGGCCTCTGACTAGCGGCCAACTGAGGGCTGCTCGGGCGTTCCTCCGGTGGCGTGCCGAAGATCTCGCCGGAGAATCCGCAGTAGGTGTCGCCACCATTCGTCGAGCCGAACTGACCGAAAACGAGACATCGATGACGGCGGCCAACGACATGGCCGTTCGGCGCGCGCTGGAAACTGCGGGCGTCGAGTTCATAGACGAGAATGGCGGCGGTCCAGGCGTACGCCTGCGCAAGCGGCAAGGGAAAAAAGCCTAGCCGGCGACGGAGCGTTCCGGCCGAGGTAAGTGTTTGCGCCTGCTGATCCTCAAGCACGTCCGCAACTGGAGTCGCGTGGTGTGCATCGTCGTCGGTCAAGGCTGGCGGCGGGTCGGGCACCCAGGTCTTAGAGTCGTGGGATCCTCCTCAGCCGCCGAATCGACGTGTGCGCTGCTGGAATGCGCGGATCGCGCGCAGGAAGTCGATCTTGCGGAACGCGGGCCAGTTGACGTCTGTGCAATATAGCTCGCTGTAGGCGCTCTGCCAGAGCAGGAAGCCGACCTGTTCTCGCCGCTAGTGCGGATGGTCGGGCAGGACGGCCATGTAGAGATGGCCGGCGGTCGCCGCCGGACAGTGTTTGATCTTTTTTTGGCCCCCGCCATAGCCCAAGCACGACGAATCAACCTGCGGCAGAACCGCGCTACGTCCGAGGAGGCGGAATTTCTGCTGCATCAGCGGGTCGAACTGAACGCGCTGACTTCCGACCAGCTCGTCGCCTTCATCGAGCAGGAAACTTCAACGGCATGGTGTCACGAAGATCGTGCCAGAGAATAAGAATGAGACCTTCGGCCTGTTCGTGCGCAATCAACAGGTCGAGCGGATCATCAGGCGCGAACTAAAGAAGCTCAATGGCGACGGCAACGCGAAGCCGCCGTTCAAGCTCAGTGCCCAGGTCCGCCGTTATCCGGTAGAAGAATCCATCGGCGTGGTGGGATGAGGCGGTGAGTAAGATCGCAGCAGCTGCGCAAGCCCGCCGCCATGCCGCAAGCGGCGAGGGTGCCCCATGAGGTCTTTCCAATTGCCGAAGTTGGACTGCGTCAGAACCTGCCGGTCAATGTGAGCTTGGGCCCATGATAGTAGCGGGAAAGGCGGCCGTCGTCCGGGGCAGCCCGCAGCGGGTCGATGAACGCATCCAGCCGGTAGCTGAGGCCGAGCTTAAACGTCGGGCTGAACCACCAGGAGACGCCGCCCTGGATGTCGAAATTGTAGACCGCAACCGACGACGACCAACTTGTCCCGTTCGAGAGACTGGTTTGGGTGGGAGGGAACGTCTCCGTAAATAGCACCACTCCTCCCGCCGCCGTTGTAAGGGTAGAGCTATTGCTCAACGCGCTGTTCGACGCGCTGGTGATCTTGGTCGTGCCGAACAGCAGCGCGGCGTTGGTGGAATAGTCGAACCCCAGCGGGCCGATGAGCGGCACCGATCCTTCGAGGCCGACACGGGGCCCAGCGCCGAAGAACGAGCGGCGCACGCTGGTGACATCCGAAGCCGTCGCGACCGACGTATCCGTCTGAACGAAGTTAAAAGGATGCAGCTCGGTAACATGCGTTGCGGTCGCTGAGGCATTTGTCGTGGCAGTGGCTGTTGCCCTCACCTCGGCGACGCGAACACCAAAATTGATCTGCATCAAACGGGGGACGAAATCATATCCCATACCGAAATCGGCTTGCCAGTGGCTTTCCTTGAGTTCTGACGAGGTATTGCTGATGCACCGGGTGCTTCTGCTATCTGAGGTGAAAACGCCAATTGGCGGGTTACAGCATTGCTCAATTTGAAGGCTCGTCTGGCTAAACGGGGGTGCGCTTATGGCGGCGCTTCCCCTCGCCTCACCCCCGCGCGCTTGCATATTGACGTGCCAGGGGGTGCCCGCGAAGCGATAGTCGAAGCCGACTGCAGCATCCCAGCCCACCCTCGGTCGCAAACTTGCGTTGCCCCCCAAGCCGGCCCCATTTCCCCCGTTTGCCAAAGGCAAAATGGAGGTCGGACCAAAGATATCGAACCCGGGCGCCGTATAGGGAATTGCGTTGCCTGCAGTCCAGAACGCGCCCCCCTCGACGAACGCCCGAAATTCCCCCCGATCCGCAGCCGGGACCGGTGCCCTCACGACCTTATCGCGGGCGAGCGCAGGCGCCGCCAGCGCGATAGCGGCCAGCGACACGCCGACGCGAAGCATCATGCGTGACTTTCCCCCCCGAACGATGCATTCGCTCATTGGAATCGCCCCCAATGGACGACTCTAATTGAGTTGCTCAAAAGTTCAACGAGCGATCACGGCGGGCTGCCAGAAACGCATCAGTTGTTGCTTCCAAGCAACAGCGTTTTCCGCTCTCCTGCGCCACGGGCGCGATCACCGGCGTGGTCGAGGAGGAGCAGCTCCCGGTGCGGTTGCAACTGCCCGCCGGCAACGAGGACACCACCGACGTTACCGGCTTGGATACTGACGAGAACGGGCCGAACACAGTCACCAACGTGATCGTCGGCACGTTCAGCTCGTCCCTTAGTAGCTTCACCGGCAACCACGGGCCGGTAAGCCTATTCCTTCCTGCCGGTCCTCGACGGTACGCAGGTCCTGAAGACCGACGGCGGCAACCTGACCTCGCAGGGCGCCAATGTGCTGTTTGCTCTCTCCGGCGGCATGCTGATCGGCTCCGCGGACGTGGGTGCGCCCGGCTACGTCGACGGCTCGACCGTCAGGTCTTCACCGTCGAGCTCAACCAGCCGGCGGACGGGCAGTACCGCTTCAGGCTGCTCCACAATCTCGACCACCACGCGGCCGCGACCGCGGAACCACTGTAAACTGTACAGTTCGGAAATACCTGACC
>DATIOP010000560.1:0-4814 GCA_035472975.1 Gemmatimonadales bacterium | reverse complement strand
TAATAGGCGAGGAATGACTCGGCACTGGTGATTTCCACGAACCCCTTCCAGCGGTCGACTTCAACAAAATAATCCCGAGCCGCCGGCGTGTCTCCCTAGTGCAATGGCCTCTCCAGTGGCAGCTCTTTACTTCCAACCCGTGCAGCCGGACTCCACCCTAACCTGAACACGAGCCTCTGACTGATCCGAATCGGTACAGCGCTCCCGTTACCGCCGGCCGGAACGAAGCGCGCGTCTCGAATAGCCGCGATCGCGGCATCGGCGAAGGCTTGATGATCTGCCAGCAGTATCCTGAAGCTCGTCGAGTCTGCGGTGCTGTCCGGCAATATCACAAATGAAATCCAGACTTCTCCCTCGCGCCCTTCTTGCTGCATCGAACGCGGGTATAGGAGATGCCAGGTCGTTTCTATGAGTTTGGGACCAGTGAAGAGAGTGCTGGAACCCTCGGAGCGCGCTGAGCTGTCGCTCAGACTGCCGTAGCGAAGGAGAGCGCTTTCAGGTGCCATGTGACTCGCCGCGCCTTGGAGAAACAGCGCCGAGATGAAGTTCAGGGCTTCCTTCCGCGGTGCCTCCACGTACCATGGGTTATTGCCGCCAGAGTCGAAAAAATACAGCCTCGCATGTCCTTCCCACTTCGTCCCTTGCCGCTGACGGAGAAAGACGATGGCGCTACTGTCTCTCGCGTAAAGCGGTGGGGTTCGGATCGCAGTCGAGCCGGCCACGTGGGGTGGGTCCTTGGTCTCGACCAACCTCTTCGCGTAGTCGAGCCAGGAGGCAAGGCTGTCGGGGTCAAAGACAGCGAAGAAGTTATAATTGAGGGGCGTGGCCGTAGTTGCGCTGGTCTGCGCCCATACCACTAGTCCGGCTACCGTGTCCGCCTGGACCAGGACGTTCAGGCTTCCCCACGCCAGTCTCAGTACCGCTGGGTCGACCACCGCGTCTTGCGCCTGGGCGGGCGCGGAGAACCCGAGGAGTAACGCTGCGGTCAGGAGGACGCGCGCCTTCCTGGCACAGCATGAAGCACTCGCCACCACGTTTGCGTCTGGCGGGATCTTCATATGAGTCCGATGTAACTAGGGGTTTCAAGAAGCTATCAGGTTTTTCCCGTAGCGGAACACCTGACTCCCCTCTGGCACGAGCTTCGGGTTCTCAATATTCTTCCTGCCCGGACTCCCGCGGAACCACCCTGATCCTCCGAGCCAGCGTCCCGGCACCGGGACGGAGCCTCTGCTATGGCCCAATCGCAGCTCCCCGTTGTGCAATCTGGCTTCCTCAAGACCTCCCGCAGCGATGCGTGGTGGGTGCAACCGCTGGTCGTCTTCACCATACTCACGGCCTTTGTGGTCTACACCACCTGGGCCGCGCTGCAGAACGCGCACTACACCTCTGGCCCCTACATTTCACCGCTCTATTCGCCGGAGTTGTTCGGCGCCTCGCCCCACGCGCTGTTCGGTCCCCAGCCGGTCTGGTGGCCCTCCTGGCTCCTGTTTTCTCCCGCGATTCTCATCCTCTGGGCTCCAGGCGGCTTCCGGTTCACCTGTTACTACTATCGCGGGGCGTACTACAAGGCGTTCTGGGCCGATCCACCTGCCTGCACCGTGGGCGAGCCCCGCAAGTCCTACCTCGGTGAACAGTCGTTTCCCCTGATTCTCCAGAACATTCACCGCTATTTCCTGCTCCTCGCGGTGATCGTACTGGTGTTCCTGGCGATCGATCTCTACCAGGCCTTCTGGTTCATGGATCCGGCCACCGGTCGGGAGACGTTCGGCGTCGGGGTAGGCACCGTGATCCTAGCACTCAACCTGACGCTCCTCTCCGGCTACACCATTGGCTGTCATTCCATGCGTCATATCGCCGGGGCCATGCTGGACCTTCTCTCCCGGTCTCCCCTTCGCAAGAAATGTTATGACGGAGTGAGCTGCCTCAACCGCAGCCACATGGTCTGGGCCTGGTGCAGTCTCGTCACGGTCGCCTTCAGCGACATCTACATCCGACTCTGCTCGATGGGGATCTGGACCGATTGGAGGATCTTCTGATGGAGCACCAGGCCTTCGACCACGATGTCCTGGTGATCGGTGCAGGAGGGGCCGGCCTCCGCGCTGCGATCGAAGCCGCCGCCGCGGGTGTAAAAGTCGGCATGGTCTGCAAGTCGCTCCTGGGCAAAGCCCACACCGTGATGGCGGAGGGTGGAGTCGCCGCGGCAATGGCGAACGTGGATGACCGGGACAACTGGCGAGTCCACTTCTCCGACACCATGCGCGGCGGGCAGTATCTGAACAACTGGCGCATGGCCGAGCTCCACGCCAAGGAGGCCCAGGCCCGGGTGAAGGAGCTGGAGGCATGGGGCGCCCTCTTCGATCGCACGCCCGATGGCCGCATCCTCCAGCGGAATTTCGGCGGCCACAAGTATCCCCGACTGGCGCACGTTGGAGACCGTACTGGCCTCGAGATGATCCGGACCCTCCAGGACCACGGCATCCATCAGTGCATCGATGTGCACATGGAGTGCACCATCCTGACTCTGCTCAAGGATGGTGAGCGGATTGCCGGCGCGTTCGGCTACGACCGGGAGCGCGGGCGTTTCCGGCTCTTCCGCGCCAAGGCGATCGTGCTCGCGACCGGCGGCATCGGACGGGCGTACAAGATCACCAGCAACAGCTGGGAGTACACCGGCGACGGCCACTCACTCGCCTACCATGCCGGTGCCGACCTCCAGGACATGGAATTCGTGCAATTCCACCCGACGGGCATGGTCTGGCCCCCGAGCGTTCGGGGCATTCTGGTCACCGAAGGAGTCCGGGGTGAAGGCGGCGTCCTGCGCAACAAGGATGGCCGGCGCTTCATGTTCGACGACATCCCGGAGAACTATCGGAGCCAGACCGCCGACAACGAGGAGGAGGGCTGGCGCTACACCCAGGGAGACCGCGACGCCCGGCGGCCGCCCGAGCTGCTCACCCGCGACCACGTGGCCCGCTGCATCATGCAGGAGGTGAGGGAGGGGCGGGGCAGTCCCCACGGTGGGGTCTACCTCGACATCTCGTGGATCAAGGAGAAGCTGCCCAACGCCGCCGAGCACATCAGGAAAAAATTGCCGAGCATGTATCACCAGTTCATGCAGCTGGCGGGCATCGACATCACTACGACGCCGATGGAGGTCGGGCCCACGACGCACTACGTGATGGGTGGTGTGCGGGTAGACCCGGACAGCCAGATGTCCACGGTCCCGGGACTGTTCGCGGCGGGGGAGTGTGCCGCGGGACTCCATGGTGCCAACCGTCTCGGTGGAAACTCGCTCTCGGACCTGCTGGTCTTCGGCAAGCGGGCCGGCGAACACGCTGCGGCTTTCGCTCGTTCTCATTCGGTGGGGAAGGTGGACGCGGGGCAGGTGGATGAGGCGGCCCGACGCGCCGTGGCTCCCTTTGAGCGGGACGGGTCAGGGCACGAATCCCCCTATCAGGTTCAGCATGAGTTACAGGACATGATGCAGGACCTGGTCGGAATCGTGCGCAATGAAAAGGACATGCTGCGGGCCCAGGAAGGTCTGGAGCGCCTCAAGACCCGGGCCGCTCAGGTTGGTGCAGATGGAAATCGGGAGTACAATCCGGGCTGGCATACAGCGCTGGAGCTGGAGAATCTCCTCACCGTTTCCGAGGCGATCACCCGCTCGGCGCTGACCCGGAAGGAGAGCCGTGGCGGCCACTTCAGGGAGGATTTCCCGGAGAAAGATCCGGAGTCTTCCAAGTTCAACATCGTTGTGCGGAAGGGGCCGGGAGGCGAGATGCAGGTCGTACGGGAGGGCCTTCGCGACATGCCCGATGAGCTCAAAGCGGTCATCAAGGAGATGGGCTGATGCCGACCACGACCCTTCGCATCTGGCGGGGCCAGGACGGCGCCGGCGGTTTTCAGGACTATCCCACCGAAGTTTCCGAGGGCATGGTGGTCCTCGATGCCGTCCATCAGGTGCAGGCTCAGCAGGCCAACGATCTCGCCGTGCGCTGGAACTGCAAGGCCGGGAAGTGCGGATCGTGCTCGGCGGAAGTGAATGGAATGCCGAAGCTCATGTGCATGACCCGGATGAGCGATCTTCCCGCCGACAAGCCGGTCACCATCGAGCCGATGCGGGCTTTTCCGCACCTCAAGGACTTGGTGACCGACGTCTCATGGAACTACCGGGTCAAGAAGCAGATCAAGCAGTTCTCTCCCCGGCCCCCCGACGCCCCGGACGGCACCTGGCGGATGGACCAGAAGGACATCGATCGGGTCCAGGAATTCCGCAAGTGCATCGAGTGCTTCCTCTGCCAGGACGTGTGTCACGTACTCCGGGAGCATCACAAGCACGACGAGTTCATCGGCCCCCGGTTCCTGGTGTACGCCGCCGCTCTGGAGATGCATCCGCTCGACACCGAGAACCGTACGGCCGAGCTGAAGCGTGCCCACGGCATCGGGTACTGCAACATCACCAAGTGTTGCACCAACGTCTGCCCCGAGAACATCACGATCACCGACAACGCCATCATCCCACTCAAGGAGAGAGTGGTCGATGAGTTGTATGATCCGGTGGTGAAGCTGGTGAGATTGTTTAGGAGAAAGCGTGAGACGTAAGACGTGAGACGTGAGATTCTTCCGGTCCGCCGGTCCGCCGGTCCGCCGGTCTGACGGCTGATGGCTGACGGCCAAGGAGGTTCCATGTACACCCTCAAGCGGCTCTCCCGGGACGGCGTCCCCGCCGCCATGGCCAAGGCCGAGCGCTATCGCCTGCTCAGTCAGCCTTGGGCGGCGGAGAGCATCTGTCTCGATGTGCTCGAGATCGAGCC
>DATIOP010000559.1:0-5542 GCA_035472975.1 Gemmatimonadales bacterium | reverse complement strand
CTGGAACCGTTGGTGGGCATCCTCGGTCCCGGGCCCAGCGTGTACGACCAGCTCGGGCTCATCTCCGGCCGCCATGGCAACCGATCGAGCAACAACGCCCCCCGCAACGCCTACCTCACCAGCGACGGCCGGTGGGTGGCGATCTCGGCGAGTGCCACCTCGGTTGCCGAACGAGTCATGAACCTGGTCGGACGGCCCGACATCGCCGAGCAGTCCTGGTTTCCCCGCGCCGGTGAGCGGGTCAAGCACGCGGACATGATCGATGCTCCGGTCGCCGAATGGATCGGTGCCCGGCCGATGGAGGAGGTGTCGGCGGCGTTCCAGGCCGCCGGCGCAGCGCTGGCCCCGGTCTATGACGTCGAGCAGCTCTTGAATGACCCGCATGTTCAGGACCGCGACATGATCACCACCATCGAGGATGAAGACCTCGGACCGCTGAAAATGCAGAACTTGATCTTCCGGATGGGAAACACACCTGGCTCGATCCGTCATGGTGGACGCCGCCTCGGGCAGGACACCGGCGACGTGCTGGAGGAGCTGTTGGGGATCTCCGGGGATAAGTTGGCTGCGCTCCGCGAGGCCGGGGTTATCTGATGGACCGTAGTTACCTGTTCGCGCCGGGGCACAACGCAAAACTTCTGAACCGGGTGTTCCAAGCCGGTGCCGATGCAGTGATGCTCGACCTGGAGGATGCGGTGCCCCCGGATGCGAAGGTGGCGGCTCGTGCGATGGTCGCCGAGGCGCTCCTCGACCATCCTGCCTGGGTCAGGGTAAATGCAGCCCAAACGGCTTGGTGTGAAGCGGATCTCGATGCTGTGGCGGATCGAGCTCTTGGTATCCGGATCCCCAAGGTCGAATCGGCAGGCGATGTCGAGTGGGTGACCGCACGGGCGCCAGGTAAGCCCATCATCTGTGCTATCGAAAGCGCGCGCGGTGTCCTGGCTGCGCAGGAGATCGCCGCAGTGCCCGGTGTTCGGTTTCTGGCAATGGGTGGTGTCGACTTGCAGCGCGACCTCAACACGTCCGGCGGGAACCTGCAAACCCTCTATGCGCGGTCATATCTGGTTCTGGCGTCTCGCGCGGCCGGAATCGAACCGCCCATCGACAGTGTCTTTCCCTTGCTCGACGATACCGCCGGACTTCGCGACCAAGCCCAGTTCGCCCGGTCGTTGGGCTTTTTCGGTAAGTCGGCGATCCATCCGCGTCAGCTGGACATCCTCCATGAGATATTCACTCCTACCGCGGCCGAGATCGAGTGGGCCCAATCGGTACTTGCTGGATTCGAGGCCACCGGCGGCGGCGGCTTCGCCCTTCCCAGCGGCGAGTTCGTTGATCTGCCCGTGGCGGACCGAGCACGCCGCCTACTTGAGATCGCGGGTCGTCGGATGACAGGCGCCAACACCTCGGCGCCCGTCACAACAGCAGGACCAGATCAACCTCGATGAACGGGCCAACACCGTGATGCAGTATCGATTCGCAGCGACGCCGCGTCCGGTGGCGTCGCGAAATCCCACCAGCTCGCGGTTGCAGCCACGCGGCGCCGCCGAGATCACGCCCCGCATCAGAAAAGGAAACACCTTCAAGCCGCCACGATCTGGCGCATGACGACCGAGGTGTGGAAAGGCCTTGAAATGACGACCGCACCGTATGAGCTTGTACCCGAACCAGGTGGCGTCCTGGCGCGGATCAATGTCCGGGGTAGCGCTGTTCTCGCGTCACCCTCCATTAACCGCGGGACGGCGTTCAACCTTGACGAACGTCAGGCCCTTGGTCTGGACGGTCTGCTGCCCAGCGGGGTGACCACTTTGGAAGTCCAGGTGCGCCGGGTCTACGCCCAATACCTCGAGCAGGCCAACCCACTCCGGAAGTGGGTGTACCTGGCCAACCTTCGAGACCGCAATGAGGTGTTGTTTTACCGGCTTTTGACCGAGCACATCTCCGAAATGTTGCCGGTGGTGTATACGCCCACGGTGGGATTGGCGATCGAACGGTTCAGTCACGAGTTCCGCCGACCCCGCGGTGTCTACCTCTCCGTTGATCGACCCGAGGGCGTCGAGTCCGCCTTCCGCAACACCGGTCTGGGACCCGATGACGTGGACCTGGTTGTTGCCACTGACTCCGAAGGCATTCTGGGGATTGGGGATCAAGGCGTCGGCGGAATCGAAATCGCCATCGGCAAACTGGCCGTGTACACCGCGGCCGCCGGGATCCATCCACGACGGGTGCTGCCAGTCGTGCTGGATATGGGCACCGACAATCTCAAATTGCTCAACGACGAGATGTATCTGGGTGCGCGGCATTCCCGGGTTCGCGACCAACGCTACGACGACCTCATCGATGCATATGTCAGCGCAGTCACCACGTTTTTCCCGAACGCGATGCTGCACTGGGAGGACTTCGGTGCGACCAATGCCCGACGCATCCTGATCAAGTATTCCGATCAGGTCTGTACCTTCAACGACGACATGCAAGGCACTGCGGCGACCGTCCTGGCCGCCGCGATGTCGGCGGTGCGAGCCGCGGGATCCCAGATCCGTGATCAACGTGTCGTGATTTACGGCGCCGGCACCGCCGGGCTGGGCATTGCGGACATGATGCGCGAGCAGATGATCCGCGAAGGCCTCTCACCCCCAGAGGCGACGAGCAGGTTCTACCCATTGACCAGCAACGGGTTGTTACTCGGCGACACCCCGGGTTTGCTTGATTTTCAGGAGCCCTACACGCGGTCGCGGGATGAGGTCAATAGTTGGACCCGTGGTGACGCGGCAGGAAATGTCGGTCTCGCCGAAGTAGTAGCCCATGCCCATCCCACGATGTTGATCGGCACCTCCACGCACTCCGGTGCGTTCACCGAGGCCATCGTCAAGGACATGGCCGCCCACACCGATCGGCCGATCATCATGACGCTGTCAAACCCGACCTCGAAATGTGAGGCGTTACCAGAGGACCTCGTCACGTGGACCAACGGCCGTGTCCTGACAGCTACCGGCAGCCCCTTCCCGCCGGTCGTTCACGAAGGTCGGACCTACCAGATCGCACAGGCAAACAACGCCCTGATATTTCCTGGTCTCGGGTTGGGTGTCACCGTTGCCAAGGCCCGCCGGATCAGTGATCAAATGATCGCCGCCGCCGCCGCCGCCGTGGCCCGTATCTCAGACGCGTCCGCACCCGGGGCGCCACTGCTTCCCCCGATGACTGACCTGCGGGAAATCTCTGCAGCGGTTGCAATCGCCGTTGCCGCGGCCGCGGCCAAGGAAGGCCTGGCGCGAGCCGCGTTGCACGACCCGATCCAGCAGGTCCACGACGCCATGTGGCGGCCCGTTTACCCGCGGATCGAACTTGAGACGGGTTGAGGGACTGCCCGGCGCACTCCTTCTAAACAATCGTGCGCGACAAACAATCGTGCACGCCCTGACACTCGTCTCACGTTATTTGAGTGAGTCAGGAAATGCTGAATCGATTGCGGCTCGGGACGAGCGCATTGCGTAGGCAAAATCGGTTTGCAGACTCTGCCCCACATTGATGGCCCGCCGTGCCAATGTCCTCAATACCTAGGAGCACGCCGGTATTTGGGGAGGGATCTATGCGCGTCAAACGAAAAAGAAGGTGAGTCCGAGGACGATGTAGATGGCGAGTAGTTGCAGGCCTTCGTACCAGGTGGACTCGCCGCGTTGGGTGACCTCGTTGGCGATGATGACCGCCAGGAACACCGCGCCGAGCTCGAACCCGTTGAACACCAGGGCCATCGGGAACGGGCCGATGACGAACGACGCCAGCACCAGAACCGGAGCGACGAACAGGGCGATCTGGGCACCCGATCCCACCGCGATGTTCACGGAAATGTCCATCTTGTCGCGGGAGGCGAAATACACCGAGACCCAGTGCTCGGCGGCGTTGCCCACCACCGCCACGACGATCACGCCGACGAAGAACGGGGACAGCCCGATGGCCGCCGACGCCTCGGTGATCGAGTGGACCAGGATCTCGGACATCCAGCCCACCGCGGCACCCGCACTGGCCAGCATGAGCACGCTCTTGCGCACCGACCACGGCTCGCCGCCGTGCTCCTCTTCGTCGTGGGAGGGGTTGAACAGGTGCGCGTGGGTCTTCAGGGAGAACACCAAACCGGCCCCGTAGGAGGCCAGCAGCACCACGGCCACCCCGACCGACAGCGCCTGCAGGTCGCGGGGGAACGCCACCGCCTTGGCCGTCGGGTCGGGCAGCCCGCCGCCGGCCACCAGCTGAAATATCGCCGGCATCACCAGCGCCACCGTCGCCAGCAGCAGCATCAGCGATTGGGCGGTGGCCGCCCGCAGCTCGAAGCGCTGCCGGTCCCGTTTCCTTCCGCCCACCAGCATCGACACCCCGAGGACCAGCAGAATGTTGCCCAGGATGGACCCGATGAGCGAGGCCTTGACCACCTCGTGCAGCCCGGCGCCCAGGGCGAACAGCGCGATGATCAGCTCCGGTGCGTTACCGAACGTGACGTTGAGCAAACCACCAATGCCGGGACCCGACCGGGCCGCCAGCTCCTCGGTCGCCCGGCCCATCAGCGCCGCCGTCGGGATCACTCCCAGCGCCGACGCGGCGAACACCGCCACCGCGTCGGCATGCATAAACTCCAGGACGATCGCGACCGGGATCAACGGCACCAGCAGGTACGGCCAGCCCTCCCCTGTTAGGAGGAACGGCTTACCGCGTTTGGTGGGCGGGGCCTGAGAAGTCGGAGTTGTGGACATCTCGCTCCCTCAGTACTCGCTCCCGCGGGTCCGACTTGCTCCCACCGGTCAGCATGACTGCACGCATGACCAAGAAAATGGTACAGAGGACTTAGCCGACCAGGGAGGCTTTAGCGCTTCTTATGTAGGCCGGTCCAACGACACATAGATTTCGCGGCGGGCATCGCCCGAGAAAGCCAGTCAAACAATAACAACGGTCAATCAGCGTCGTGAAGAAACGTCGATTCGATGGGACTTTCACAGGCACCGGCTCCGGTGTTTCCCGCAATCGCTGCATGCCGCGCCGTGCGGTTCTTGTTTGATTCCTACCCGGTATTGGCTCAACCAGGCTGCTTGACCGTGAATAGCTGCGATTCAGCGGCGTCGTCTCGCAGAGTGCTGGACCATGCGTGGCCGCGGGCACGCATGGTACGAAGGGAGCCCGGTCGGGTCGTACACCGACCCGTGGGTCCCGACGCGTCCGCCAAGATGGTCCGCTTCTTCTCGTACCGACCGACACGCCTTGAGCGACCGGTCGGCGCCTTCCGTCCAGCGTGGTCCCGGGAATTGTTCGGCAGGCAGTGGGCCCCGCTGCCGATCCTCGTCCTCGCGGCCTTGTGAATGTTCCCCGGCCGCACCCGGAGAACACTGGCCACCCGGTTGTCGATACTATTTGAGCAGTTTCGCCCGCCAACTCCGATAACCCGATCCCGGTCGCATGTAAGGAGTCGGGACGTTCGCGTTCATGAGGCAGTCCGGTCACCACTTGGGTCGGTCACAGCCGCAAGCAGGAATACCACATCACGATCGAAGAGAATAGGGAG
>DATIOP010000558.1:0-7277 GCA_035472975.1 Gemmatimonadales bacterium | reverse complement strand
GCAGAAGTAGGCGATCGGCCGTTCGACCGAGGGATAGTTGTTGTGGAACCAGGTGTCGTTGCTCTCGAGCGCGAGGCGATACCGTTCCAGCACCCGGTCGTAACGGGCGAGGAAGGTCGGGTCGCTCGCGCAGCCGGCGAGGCGGGAGGGATCCACCCGCCGCAGCAGTGCGATCGGATTGTGCTTCACCAGATGCCAGAGCGGCTCGTCGATGGTCCGGAAGAGGCCGCGGGCATCCAGCTGCCAGCTCCACCAGAGATTCTCCCCCAGATCGGCCAGATGCTCGATGCGGGCCGGCAGGTAGGGAATGCGCGAGGGGTGGGTCATCGAACCGGAGAGTGAAGAGCGCTAATGGTGGAGCTTCTTGTAGCGGATGCGGTGCGGCTGATTGGCATCGACTCCTTTGCGCTTCTTGAAATCCGTGGCGTAGTCCTGGTAGTTCCCCTCGTACCAGTACACCTCGCTCTCCCCTTCGAAGGCGAGAATATGGGTTGCGATGCGGTCGAGGAACCAGCGGTCGTGGCTGATGACGACCGCGCATCCTGCGAAGGCCACCAATGCGTCTTCCAGCGCCCGCAGGGTATCAACGTCCAGATCGTTGGTGGGTTCGTCGAGCAGAAGCAGGTTGCCCCCACTCTTGAGCAGCTTGGCGAGATGGACCCGGTTCCGCTCGCCGCCGGAGAGATCCTTGACCTTCTTCTGCTGGTCGGATCCCCGGAAGTTGAAGCCCGCGCAGTAGGCTCTCGCGTTCACCTTGCGGGAACCGAAGAGCAACTCGTCTTCTCCCCCGGAAATCTCTTCGTACGCCGACTTGGTCCCATCGAGCGAATCCCGACTCTGATCCACGTAGGCCAGCTTGACTGTCTTGCCAACCGTCAGGTTCCCGCTGTCGGGCTTTTCCTGACCCGCGATCATCCGAAACAGCGTCGTCTTGCCCGCGCCATTGGGCCCGATCACCCCGACGATCCCGCCGCGGGGCAGCGCGAAGTTGAGGTTCTCGAAGAGCAGGCGGTCCCCATAGCCCTTGGATAACTTCTCCGCGACCACCACCTCGTCTCCCAGCCGCTCCGGCACCGGTATGAGGATTTCGACCGAGCCTTCGGTCTGGCGATCGGCTTCCTCGCGCAACTCCTCGTAGCGCTGCAGACGTGCCTTGCCCTTGGCGTGCCGGGCTTTGGGAGCCATCCGTACCCATTCCAGCTCCCGCTCGAGGGTCTTCTGCCGCGCCGAGGCCTGTTTCTCCTCGGTGGCGAGGCGTTTGCGCTTCTGGTCCAGCCAGCTCGAGTAGTTGCCCTCCCAGGGAATCCCGGCGCCGCGATCCAGCTCCAGAATCCACTTGGCAACGTTGTCCAGGAAGTACCGGTCGTGGGTGATGGCCACAACGGTTCCCGGAAACCCTTCGAGATACTTCTCCAGCCACGCGACGCTCTCGGCGTCCAGGTGGTTGGTCGGTTCATCGAGGAGCAGCATCTCCGGTTGCTCGAGCAGCAGGCGGCAGAGCGCGACTCGGCGGCGCTCTCCACCCGACAGCGTGTCAACCGAGGCATCGCCCGGGGGCAGACGGAGTGCGTCCATCGCGATGTCGAGCTTGTGGTCCAGGTCCCAGACGCCGAGGTGATCGATCTGGTCCTGGAGCCGGCCCTGTTTTTCCAGGAGCCGGTTCATCTCGTCATCGCTCATCGGTTCGGCGAAGCGGGCCGAGATGGTGTTGAAATCGTCGAGTAGCTGGCGCAGCTCCCGCACGCCTTCTTCGACGTTGCCTCGCACGTCTTTGGCCGGATCGAGCTGCGGCTCCTGCGGGAGGTATCCGATGCGAGTGCCTGCCAGCGGCTTCGCATCGCCGATGAAGTCCGTATCTACTCCCGCCATGATCCGCAGCAGCGTGCTCTTGCCTGCGCCGTTGGCACCCAGGACGCCGATCTTGGCGCCGGGATAGAAGGCGAGGTAGATGCCTTTGAGGATCTCGCGGGAGGGAGGCACGACCTTTCGCAGGTCGCGCATGGTGAAGATGTATTCGCCGGCCATAGGGCGGATTAAGATAGCCGGGGCCGGTAGAAACGGCACGGGGCGCGCCGACGGGCGCGCCCCTCTTGTTACCGCATTGCTGCTGCCTCGGCGACCCTGCTGGGCCGCTTTTCTCTCCTGCGGACTACTTCACGTGACGGCTGACCAGTTTGGTCATCTCGAACATCGAGACCTGCTTCTTGCCGCCAAAGACGGCCATCAGTGCGCCATCAGCGTTGATCATCCGCCGGTTCTTCTTGTCCTGCAGGCCGTTCTTCTTGATGTACGCCCAGAGCTTCTTGGTGAGTTCGGTCCGCGGCAAGCCCTTGGAGCCGACGACTTCGGCGAGCTTCGCGTCGGGCGTTACCGGCCGCATGAATGCCGCGTTCGGCTTCCGCTTCGACTTTTTCTTCGCTGCTTTCTTCGCCATCGAGAGCCTCCGTGAGGGGGAAAATGAGGCGGTCACGCTCTACAGCGCGGGAGCCGTCCGCACCCAAAGTAAGGCATCGCTTGCCAGTTGCAAGAGGGAAAATCGTGATTTTCCCTCTGGAATCCCGGATGAAGTGGGCTATTTTCCCTCTGAAACCGATCTCGAGAGTGTCCCGTGCGTCTCGTTCCATTGCTTTCTCTTGGCCTCCTCGCAGGCCTGCCGGTCCCTGCAGTTTCCCCTCTGCGCCCCTCTGATGCCTGCACCCGCACCAGCGGTCTCGACCTTCCCGACGGCTTCTGCGCGGTGCTGGTTGGGTCGGACCTGGGTGAGGTCCGCCACATCACCGTCGCTCCGAACGGAGACATTTTCGCTGCTGTCGAGGGGGGCGAAGGTGTGCTGGCATTGAGGGATACCAACGGCGATGGCGTCGCCGACGTCAAGAAGTCCTTCGGCCCCGGGGGTGGAACCGGCATCGCGCTGAGGGGAGACAATCTGTACTTCGCGACCGCAACCAAGGTGGTCCGGTGGCGGTTGCCCGCGGGTGAACTGGTTCCACCAGGTCAACCGGAAACCATCGTGGACGGATTGCCCACGGGGGGACACCGGGCCAAGACGCTGGTGTTGCTGGGAGGGGATACCCTGATCGTCAACATCGGCTCCGCCAGTAACAGCTGCCAGGAGCGGGACCGGACCGCCCAGTCGTCTGGACACGATCCCTGCACCGAGCTGGAGACCCGCGCCGGGTTGTGGCGGTTCAGCGCGTCACGCACCGGGCAGACCGCCAAGGACGGCGTTCGCTATGCGACCGGCCTCCGCAATGCGATGGCGACGGCGGTTGATCGAAGCGGCAACTTGTACGCTGCTCCCCACGGGCGAGACCAGCTGGGTGCCAACTGGGGCTTCAGCGACGCCCAGAACGCCGAGTTACCGGCGGAGGAGTTCATGCAGGTAAAGGCGGGTGACGATTTCGGCTGGCCCTACTGCTACTACGACTGGCAGCAGAAGAAAAAGGTCCTGGCTCCTGAATACGGAGGAGACGGGAAGGCGGTCGGTCGCTGCTCGACCAAGAAAGACCCGCTGATTGGCTTCCCCGGCCACTGGGCCCCGATGGCGATCGCCTTCTACTACGGGAATCAATTCCCGGCGTCTTACCGGGAAGGGGCGTTCGTGGCGTTTCACGGATCGTGGAACCGCGCCCCGCTGCCGCAGCAGGGATATCGTGTAGTCTTCGTGCCGTTCGCCTCGGGTCGTCCCACGGGCCAATACACGACGTTCGCAACGAGTAGCAAGGGACCGACCGACCTTCGCGCCTCGGGTATTGCGGTGGGACCCGACGGGTCGCTTTATATCTCTGCCGACGCAAACGGCAAAATCTGGCGGGTAGAGGTGGCAAAGTAGGACGTCTTCATTCGCGGGAGAGCCCCATGGCAGAGCGTAATTCCCGTTTGACCCGTTCCCTCCTGGTGGGAGGATTGCTGCTCGGCGGGACGTCGGTGGCGCCGGCCCAGCAATCCGGTCCGCTCAAGGTGGGCGATCCCGCCCCCGAATTCACTCTGCAGAGCGCCACGCGTGACGGCGTTCAGCCCGATTCGGTGCGGCTCAGGGACCTGAAAGACCAGACCGTGGTGATCGCCTTCTTCTACAAGGCACGGACCAGCGGCTGAACCATCCAAATGGACGCGTACCGTGATCAGTACGCGAAGCTGTTTAACGATGGGAAAAAGGTGACGCTGCTGGCGGTGAGTGTGGATCCGATCACCGAGCTCGCCTCGTGGGCCAAGGATCGCAACTATCCGTTCCGTTTCCTGAGCGATCCCAATGGCAAGGTCGGCAAGCTCTACGGGGCCTTCGATACCAAGTACAAGCTGGACAACCGGACCCTCTACGTGATCGCGCCGGGCGGGAAGATCAGTTACGTCGCGGCGGAGTTCCAGGAGGTGGATCCGCAGGCGTACGTCGCGCTGGGTGAGGCGGTCGACTCGGTGAAGGGATCGCCATAAGCTGTAGGCTGTAAGCCATAAGCTGTTAGCAATTAGCCATTAGCTGCTAGCAGGACGCAGCCAATGGCTATTTGCGCAGCAGTAGGCGTACCCACGCGATGCTCCCGTCTCCCGTCTCCCGTCTCCCGTCTCCCGTCTCCCGTCTCCCGTCCTACCCCCCACTCCCCACCACCTTCTCTACCTCACGAATGTCGGCCTCGATCGCGATCGGCCGGTTGGCTCCCGAAGGGGGTGGGTCGGATCGCTGGTGATAGTCGAGCAGAATCCCTGGATCCTTGAGCAGGTGGCCGGTGAGAACCGCGACGACCCGCTCATCGGGACGAATGATCCCGCGCCCCACCAGTTGTCGCGTTCCCGCCAGACTCGCGGCACTCGCCGGCTCGCAGCCGACACCTGCCGCGTCGATCACTGCTTTCGCCTCGAGAATATCTCCATCTTCTACCGCGGTGACGACACCGTTCGTCTCCCGGATCGATTTAACGCCCCGGTCCCATGAGGCCGGATCTCCAATCTTGATCGCCGTGGCGACGGTCTCCGCCTTGACCCGGCGGCGAGTCGTGAATCCCTCGGCAAATCCCTGAGCGAAGGGAGCTGCGCCTGCGGCCTGCACCGCGGCGAGCCGCGGCAACCGGTCTATCAGGCCAAGCGATCGAGCCTCGACCAGCGCCTTTCCGAATGCCGCAGTGTTACCGAGGTTGCCCGCCGGGAGCACGATCCACTCGGGCGGATCCCAGTCCAGTTGATGCAGCAGCTCGAAGACGATCGTCTTCTGCCCTTCGACCCGAAATGGATTGATGGAGTTCAGGAGATAGACGCCGAGGCGGACACCGGCCTCCTCGGCGAGCCGGAGGCAGGCGTCAAAATCACCGCGGACCAGGAGCGTCTTCGCTCCGTAGGCCAGCGACTGCGCCAGTTTGCCCAT
This sequence comes from Gemmatimonadales bacterium, assembly GCA_035472975.1. Classification (GTDB taxonomy): domain Bacteria; phylum Gemmatimonadota; class Gemmatimonadetes; order Gemmatimonadales; family GWC2-71-9; genus DATBGE01. Next base: position 1,921 of record DATIOP010000558.1, on the reverse strand, counting down.
CGCCACCTGGCCGGCGGGTACGAACACCAGCGCGGGAATCCCCGCCTGTGCGCCGTAGGCCGCGAGAGAGGCGGAGGTGTTCCCGGTCGAAGCGCACGCTACGGCGGAAGCGCCGATCCGGCGCGCCTGGGTCACCCCGACTGTCATCCCGCGGTCTTTGAACGACCCGGTGGGATTGTGCCCCTCGTGCTTGAGCAGCAGCTCATCGAGCCCGGCCCACTTCGTGAGAGCGGAACGGCGGAGCAGGGGAGTGTTCCCTTCGGGATGGGTCACCGCGTGCGGAGCCCCGCCCGGCAGAACCAGCTCTCGATAGCGCCAGACACCCGAGAGATTGACGTCCACCCGCAGGTTCCAGCGCTCATCGAAGAGCGCGCGAAGCTCGGCCCCTCGGAGAGCCGGAGCATCGTGGTGGACCTCGAGGAGGCCACCGCAATCGCAGCGCACACGGGGATCCAGCTCGCTCATGCGGGTCCCGCATGTCGAGCACTGCTGCCAGGTAGTCATGTTCCGGGTTCCGTCCCGTGCAGCACCCGCGCCCCCTCGACGCTGATTCGCTCCACTCGAGTGGAGCAGGCGACGCCGGCCTTCCGGTACGCGTCCGCCATGGCTTCGGCGACTCGCGCCGCCTGCGGGTCGCTGTCCGCAAAGGCGAAGCTGGTCGGACCACTCCCCGAGATCGAACACCCCAGGGCACCGGCACCGAGTGCCGCCGCCTTTGCTTCCCTGAACCCGGGCAGCAACACCGCCCTTGCCGGCTCGGCGATGCGATCGTCCACCGCGCGGCGAAGCAGCCCAAGCTCCCCGCTCACGAACGCGGCCGTCATCGCGGCAACCTGAGCCGCCTGATACAAGGCATCGGCACGCGACAGCGATGCGGGGAGCACAGACCGGGCTTCTTTGGTCTTGAGTTGTTGCGCCGGATGGGCGAGAACGACCCGAAGCTGGTCGGGCACTCGGAGCCGAATGAAGTCCCGGCTCGCCTCGTCGCGCACGAGAACGATTCCGCCGAGCAGGGAAGGGAGGATGTTATCGAGATGAGTACCCGCGACGACGATTTCAGCCGCGAGCGCCGCCTCGAGCAGGCCCAGGTGAGATAGACCGGCACCCAGCAGCGCGTTCGCCGCGACCGCTCCGGCCACGGCCGATGCGGCGCTTCCCCCTTGTCCTCCTGAGAGCGGGAGCCCCTTGTTGATGCGGATCTCGATCGATGCCTCGGGCTTCCCGGCGAGCTTGGCCACGGCTGCCGCGGCAAGTGCCGCGGTATTGAGCGCCGGGTCGGTTGGCAGATCGGGATGACCAGCGTCCGCGACCGTAACACCCGGTGCGGTACCGACTCTGGCCTCGACGGTATCTCCTGGTCCGGTGAGGGCGAGCCCCATGATGTCGAGTCCCGGACCGATATTTCCCACCGATCCCGGGGCGAAGGCGCGGACCACAGTTTTCGCGTTCATCTCGACCTTCGAGCGAGCGCCAGTATGTCGTTCAAAACCCCGGCCGCGGTTACAACGGGACCCGCGCCGGGCCCGCGAATCACCAGCGGATGATCGGTGTAGCGCGCGGTGGTGAACACGATCTGGTTGTCGGTACCCTGAAGCGATCCGAACGGGCCTTCGCGAGGGACCGGGGTCAGCGCAACTCGAATGCGCTCCGGCGAGACGCTCGCCACGTAGCGCAGCACCTGGTCGCGGGAACGGGCGGCCGCGATGCGCTGCTGCCACTCCGCATCCCAGTTCTCCAGACGGGCGAGGAACGTCTTGAGGTCCAGGGTTCGGGCGGCCGGTGGCACCAGCGATTCGACTCCTACCGCGCGAGGCTCGCCCCGGAAGCCGATCAATCTCCCCAGGATGAGCGCCTTTCGCGCGACATCGGCGCCGGAGAGATCATCCCGCGGATCGGGCTCGCTGTAACCCTTGACGACCGC
>DATIOP010000557.1:0-4670 GCA_035472975.1 Gemmatimonadales bacterium | reverse complement strand
CGCCATCCGGCGTTGGCGCTCGTTTCACGGAGCGAAACGCTGAAACACTTGAGGAGCCGCGTCCGTCGCGGAACATGGAATGCCCGAACACTCCGTGGTCCTCAACCGGGACGCCGTCCTGCGGCGGAAGAGCTTCCGCCTTCAGGCGGCGTTGGTCTTTGGCGGCTGGACGCTGTTCGGCCTCTTCTCTTATTCTCAGACCGTTCTCTACTACTCGCTCCCCGCGCGTGACCCGATTCCCTGGGGGCCGCTGTTCGCGATATCGCTGGGAAGCGCCTGGATCTGGGCGGCGCTGACCCCGGCGGCCCTCTGGGTAGCGAACCGGCTGCGGTTCGAGCCGAACCAGCGGATGCGGAGCCTGCTGCTCCATGGGATCGCAGGGCTCACTTTCGTGCTGGTGTCGACCGTGCTGGAGCGGGCCATCGTTGCCTCCATCAGCGATTCACCGCTGAAGCCCTTCGTGCAGGGTCTGCTCTACCGTTTCGACAGCCGTCTCCTGGCCTATCTCTGCATCGTCACCGTCGCCTCGGCGGCGCGATATGCCCTGCTCTACCGGGAGCGGGAGGTGCAGGCCGCCGAACTCGAAGCCCAGCTGGCCCGCGCCGAGCTGCAGGTGCTGAAGATGCAGCTGCAACCTCATTTCCTGTTCAATGCCCTTAACACGATCGCCGAGCTGGCGCACGATGATCCCAACAACGCCGACCGCCTGATCGCGCGTCTGGGACATCTGCTGCGACTCTCGCTGGAGCAGGCGGGCCACCAGGTCGTCCCGTTCCGCCAGGAGCTGCAGTTCCTCACCGCCTACCTGGAGATCGAGCAGACCAGGTTCCAGGACCGCCTCGCCGTCGACACCGACATCTCGCTCGACGCACTCGACGCCGGAGTGCCGGCGCTGTTGCTGCAACCCATCGTCGAGAACGCGATCCGGCACGGCACCTCTCCTCGGACCGGCGCCGGAGAAATCTCCATTCGGGCCCGACGCCAGGGAGCCATGCTCACGGTGGAAATTCGTGACAACGGCCCCGGTTTTCCCAATGGGTCATCGTCGTTGAAGGAGGGCGTCGGCCTGAGCAACACCCGGGAGCGGCTCCGCCAGCTCTATGGTGATCGGCACGCCTTCGCTTTGGCCAACAGCCCCGAAGGCGGCGCGTTGGTGACCATCGCGTTGCCTTACATCGAGTGCCACGAAGCCCACACTCCGCTGCACCTCCAGGTGGTGCGGATGGCTGGAGCAGGGGCATGACGGTAAGGGTCGTGGTCGCGGATGACGAGCCTCTGGCTCGCCGGCGATTGATCCGTCTCCTCGAAGGCGAGCCGGACGCGGAGCTGGTCTCCGCTTGCGCCAACGGTGCCGAGGCGGTCGAGGCCATCCGTGCCCAGTCTCCCGACCTGCTTTTCCTCGATGTGCAGATGCCCGCACTCGACGGCTTCGGCGTGCTCGAAGCGTTGCGGGACACCCCGCTGCCGGCCGTGGTCTTCGTGACCGCTCACGACAGCTACGCCTTGCAGGCCTTCGAGGCGAACGCGCTAGATTACCTGCTGAAGCCGTTCGACGCGGACCGCTTCCACCGGGCGTATCTCCGGGCCAAGGAACGGCTACGTGCCACCACGCCGGATTCCGACGCCGGAAAGCTCGCCGAGCTGCTCGCGTCGCTGAACAAGCCACGGACCGGGTCGGACCGGATTGCCATCCGAAGCGACGGCAAGGTGTACTTCGTGCGCGCCGGCGACGTGGATTACATCGAAGCCGCGAGTAATTACGTACGATTGCACACCGGGAAGACCGAGCACCTGCTTCGGGAGTCGCTGACCAATATCGAGAGCCGGTTGGACCCGGCTCACTTTCTCCGCATTCACCGCACGACCATCGTCAACGTCGAGCGCATTCGCGAGCTGCAACCGTGGTTCTCGGGAGAATTCATCGCCATCCTGACGGACGGCACCCGGCTCAAGGTGAGCCGGGGGTACCGGGATCGCGTCTCGCGCTGGTTGGGCCAGTCGCTCTGAGCGCCGGCGCGGAGCTGAATCCCGCGCTGCTGCAGGCGACGATCATCCTCGCCCTCGTTGGCCTCTGCATCTTCCTCTACCGCCGCTATCGCAAGCGCTACCTGTTCTGGTGGGCCGTGGCGTGGAGCCTCTACCTGCTCCGACTCGCCGCGATCATCACCTTCGTCGGCACTCACCACCAGAGTTGGCTGTTTGCCCACCAGGTGCTGACCGGCTGGACGGCGCTGGCCCTGCTCTGGAGCGCGATGGTGTTTTCTCGCGATCCCCCGCTCAGGCCGGTGTACCTGATCCTGGTGCTGGTGCCATTGGCCTGGTCGCTGCTTGCGGTGCAGACCCTGGGCAGCTCACGGCTCTTCTATGTCGCCGCGGTCCCGGCCGTGGTCTTCCTTTCCGCGGCGACCCTCTGGACCTCGCGGGTCTTTCTCCGGTTCCGTCGCCAGACCGGTTCTCGCGCCGCGATGCTGCTCGGCGGTGCCTTCCTTCTCTGGGGCCTGCACCATCTCGACTACCCGCTTCTGCGGGCTCGCGGCGCCTGGAATCCCTGGGGCTATTACCTCGACATCCTCTTCGCGCTGGCGGTCGGGTTCGGCATGGTCCTCCTCGTGCTCGAGGATACCGACCGGGGACTCGGCGCCCTCGCCGCACTCTCGGGCGATCTCCAGCGCACCGATGGCGGGGCCGATGTGCTGGGCGGACTCCTCGCTCGCCCGCTGGGATTGGCCGGCGTTCGCGGCAGCGTGATGTATCTGAGGGAGTCTGGACGCTACGTCCGGGGAGCGGGGGTTGCCTCCTCATGGGCCGGGCGGGAGCCTTCTGCCGAGGCGCGTCCCGCGATTCGATCTGCGGTAGAAGGAGGCAAGCCCGTCTCGGTGTCCGGGTGGCGGGAGGGCGTGTCGGCTGAGGGAGTCTTTGCGTTCGCGGCGGTGCTCCCGGTATTCCGTCGGCGCGAGGTTACCGGCGCCATGATCATCGTGGGAGACGCCCGGGATCCGTTCACCGCGCTCGATCAATCGTTCCTTCTTGCGCTGGGACAGCAGGTGGGCGCGGCATTGGAGAATGCCGACCTGTACCGGAACCTGCGTGGACGGAGCGAAGATCTGGAGCGACTATCGGTGCGGATGATCCACCAGCACGAGGAAGAACGCCGGAGACTTTCGCTCGAGCTGCACGACGAAACTGCCCAGGTGTTTTCGGCGGTGAAGCTGCAGCTCGGCATGTTGAAGGAGAAACTCCCGGCGGCGCACACTGCGCGACTGGAGCGGATCATTGCCCTGGTGGATGCCGGAATGTCCAGTATCCGGAGCGTTACCGAAGCGCTCCGTCCGTCGCTACTCGACGACCTCGGCCTGATCCCTGCCCTGCGGGCTCTGGTGACCGACTTCGGTGCCCGCTCCGGTCTAAGCACCCGGTTCACCGCACCGGACGCGCTGCCGGGTCTCGAAAAGGATGCTGAGCTTGCGCTCTTCAGGGCGGTACAGGAGGGGCTCGCCAATGTGGCGAGGCACGCCAAGGCGAAGAGTGTTGAAGTCACGCTTCGGGATGAGGGAGATCGCGTGCTACTGGAGCTGGTTGATGACGGACACGGGCCCGTCAATCTGGATCAAGCCGGGAACGGTGCAGGACACATGGGTCTCGCGGGAATGCGGGAGCGATTTGCCTCATTGGGTGGACGAGTGGAGTTGGAGGCGGGAAGCGAGGGAGGAGCGCGCCTCATGATTGCTCTTCCGCGGGAGGCACCATCGCCATGACCACTTCTCCTATCCGGGTCATGATCGTTGACGACCACCCCCTGGTCCGCGAGGGCATTCGTTCGATCGTGGCGGCCGAGGATGGCTTCGAGATCGTGGCAGAAGCCGGAAGCGGTGAGGAGGCGGTGGAGGCTGCCGGGAAGCTCCGGCCTGACGTCGTGATCCTCGACCTTTCGATGCCAGGAGAGGGCGGCCTTCGCGCGGTCGTCAGGCTTCGGGAGGGGGCGCCCGCAGCCCGGTCGCTGATCCTGAGCGTTCATGATCACCCCGAGTATGTCCTCGAGGCGGTTCGCGCGGGCGCTCAGGGCTATATAAGGAAAGACTCTTCTCCAGCCGAGCTGCGGCTGGCCATCCGAACGGTACATCGAGGAGAGGCGTTCTTCAGCAGCCCGGTCGCACGCCAGCTCTCGGCGGCGGTTCGCCAGGAGACGGTCCGGGAGGAGCAGGGAGGAAAACTCGAGCGACTCACCGACAGGGAACGGCAGGTCCTCGCGGGAATTGCGGCGGGATCAACCAGCAAGATCATCGCCCAGCAGCTCGGCCTCAGCCCCAGGACGGTCGAGGCCTATCGGGAAAACCTCATGCGCAAGCTCGCGATTCGTACCGTGGCGGGGCTTACCCGCTTCGCGGTTGATAGCGGACTCGTCGCCGAATGAACTGGCGACACTATCATCGTGTTTCGATCCCGCCCCCTTTCGTGGCCCATTCGGTCCACGATCCGTCGTAGAGTGTTGCTCCCTCAACCCCCAGGGTATCCAGCGCCAGTAGAAATGCGCACGCGCTCACTCCCGATCCACAACTACCGATGATCGGCCGGTCGAGTCGAATGCCGGCGCCCGCTATGCGCTGACGCAGCTCATCCGGCGGGAGTAGCGTCCCGTCCGGCGCTACCAGGGTGCCATATGGCAGGTTCAG
>DATIOP010000556.1:0-4274 GCA_035472975.1 Gemmatimonadales bacterium | reverse complement strand
CCTCGTCGCCGGGCTCGACTACACCGACGCGACCTTCTCAGTCCACGATGCGCTGCAGCTGATCAAGACCCACCCCTTCATCAAGGACCTGCTCGAGGGCGGCAAACGCGTCGCCTGGGGCGCCAAGACGATCCCCTCCGGTGGCTACTTCGCGATGCCCAAGCGCCTCGCGGTGCCGGGCATGGTGGTGGCGGGCGACGCCGCCAGCATGGTCAACGTGCCGACCCTGAAGGGCGTCCACTACGCGATGCACGCCGGGATGTACGCGGCGGAGACGATCGTCGAGTCGCTCAAGCAGGACTCGGTCAACTTCGAGGCCTACGACGAGAAGGTCCACAAATCGCTGATCGAGAAGGACCTCTACGAATCGCGCAACATGCGCCAGCCCTTCTCGAAAGGCTTCTTCCTCGGCGGTGCCATGGCCTCGGCGATGACGGTCACCAAAGGCAACTTCCCCGGTGGCCACTGGAAGCAGGAGCACGACTCCGAGGTCGAGATGGAGCTGGGCAAGGCGGGCACATGTACGTCAAGCCCGACAACGAGCTCACCTTCGCCAAGCTCGACTCGGTCTTCCTCTCCGGCAACGCGACCCGCGACGACGCGCCCAACCACGTCCGCATCCAGACCAAGGTGCCGCGCGAGATCGCCCAGACCTGGGTCTCGATGTGCCCCGCCCAGGTCTACGAGATCCCCGACGAGCAGCTCGAGAACGGCGCCACGGAGGTCGATGTCCACGTCACCGCCTCCAACTGCGTCCAGTGCGGCGCGATCACCGCCAAGGGCGGTCGCCTGACCCTGCCCGAGGGTGGCGACGGGCCGCTGTACCAGGAGACCTGAGTCTCGCGGGGATCACTTTAGATTCCCCCACAATTCACAGAAAGTTAATGCGTATCTAGATTTGCCCTGGATACGTTGAAAGTCCACTGCCGGGTGACTGCCGGCGCCTCTACGAAGGGTGGACATGGGGAAGATCTCGCGGCGGATCAGAATCACACTGCTTGCGAGCTTCTTGGGGCTTCTTGCCTTGGCGATCCCGCACACGGACCGCTGCGCCGCGGCGTTCCCGGGCACGAACACAAAGCTTGCCTACGCCGTGCGCGATGGTGCCTCGACCTCGATCTGGGCGGCAAATTCCGATGGCAATTTCCCCACTAGGCTGACCACCGGAGGAGATGACTCGGAGCCTTCCTACTCGGCCGACGGAGGCAGGATCGTTTTCAAGAGGGCCAATGACGTGTACGTAATGAGCGCCAGTGGCTCTGAAGTGAAACGGGTACTGGCGGGGGATAGCTCCAGTGTGTCTGCAGCGAAATGGCTTAGTAATTACGAAACGCCGAAAGGGGAAACCATCCCCTTTGTCAAGGTAACGACTGTCACCGCTGCGTTGCGCGAATTCAAGGATCCAGCGCTATCGCCCGACGGGGATTGGCTGGCGGTCGTTGAAGACGTTGAAGACACGGTGACCACGACCACCTGCGCTGTTGCGGAAGAGGAAAGCCAGGAATGCCTGGCCAGCAGCAACCCTGATGCCTACCTCGGCTATGGGCAGGAATGCAAATGTGGGTCCCGGATTATCGAGGCAAGCTCCAAGGATGGGGGCCAGGCCACCGAGATTACGCCGGTTGAAAGCGAAACTCAGTTTCGCGATCCAACGTTCTCAGCAAATGGAGCCCTCGCGTACGCTCGGTCATCGCCATCTACGCCCGGTTCGGCCATATTCGCAATTGCCGGAACAGGGGCTGCCCCCAGGCAGATCACAAATGGACCCAGCGACTACGCTCCGGACTTCTCCCCGAACGGCTCGCGAATTGTGTTCGAGCATGGGGAGGGCGATCTCGGCTTGGTTGGGACGGCGGGAGGATTGTTGACGATTCTTCCGCTCTCCAATCCACCTGGCTCATATGGGGGCCAGGTGGAATCGCCGGTGTTCTCCCCGGATGGACTCAGAATCGCCTTGGGGCGGTCGGTCGTGCTGGCAGGAGGGACGCTCGATCGCGGGATCTACACGATCGGTTCGGACGGTTCAGGCGCAACCAGGATTCTCAACGGCGGGTGGGAACCGAGCTGGCAGCCGGGCCCACTGCCTGCGGGGCCGCCCGAAAACAAATGGGCTCGAGCTGAAGAAAGAAAGAAGAAGGTCAGGCTCGACAAGAGGCACACGGCTGTCATCGGGAGGATCATCTGCGGAAGCTCCAAGTGCAAACTGCGGGTCGTCTCGTCGAGGCTGAAGGTCGGCGGGAGGGCGTGCACCGTGAAGACGATGCTGGCCAGAAAATTGGCCCCCGGGAAAATCACCAGGGTCAAGGTGAAGGTTCGCGGCAAATGCTTGGCTGCCCTGGAGGCCGGTGAAGTGGGCTCCATACGGGTGAACGTGAAGGTCACTGGCCAGCCCGGCAAGCAAGTTTTGCTGTTGAAAGCCCGGCTCTGGTCTCCCCCGCGACGGCCTGGTTCCTCTTCCTAGACCCGGCCCCTCAAGGCTAGTCGGCGCAGACCGCTTTGATATGCGAGGCGATGTAGCCGTAGAACTCCGAGAAGGGCTCGAAGGCGATCGGAGCGGTCGATCCGCGGAACATGATGCTGGTGCCGCATTCTTCGAAGAAGTACTCGATTCGGCCCTGGCCAGCGGCAAAGTAGGCCAAGCGGATCATTGAGCGGTGTCCGAGCTTGACCCTCTTGAGGCTGCGTTCCCGGTAATGCGGCAGCCAATCGGCTTGGGCGCGGGACAGTTCCGCTGCGATCATTGGTGGCGGCGCGCCGGCAGCCAGCCGCGAGTCGATGATCAGCTTGGACGAAAAGCTCGCCGGATCGTGCCAGATGCTCTGCAGGTAGCTGCCGACTTTCTGGTCGCTCGTCTCCTGAGTCCAACCAGTTTCCATGTCGTATTCCTTCTGGTGGTAGAGCGGCGGGTCTGATTTGGGCCGGCTTTCGGCGGTCGCATCGGACGAGCCTCCGCTGCCACAGCCAGCTGCGAACAGCAGCAGGGGGAGAAGCAGGGAGAAGCCGAGGAGTCTGAGGTTGGTCATCAAGTTCTTAATAGTGGCATGAGATCGCAGCATTAGCGCAGGGGCTCGGCTCACGTCGATGGTGCGCAGTAGCGTCTCGGCCGTGCTGGTGCTCGGGATAGTCGCGGCGATCGCGGCGTCGCTGCTCTACAACACCTCGATCGCGCTACAGGCGCTGGAGGCTCGCGAGGTTCCCGGCGAGCACTCGCTGCGGCCCTCATTGATCGGCAGATTGGTGAGAAACCGGCGCTGGCTGGGAGCGACAGCGCTGGGATTGGCGGGCTGGCCGCTGGAGGTCGTGGCGCTGCTGCTGGCCCCGCTGACCGTGGTGCAGCCGTGCCTGGCAAGCGGTTTGATCTTGCTGCTCTGGTTGGGGGCAACGCGACTGGGGGAGAGGCCCGGGTTGCGCGAGTGGACCGCTGTCGCCGCGATTGCGATTGGCGTCGCCGGTGTCGCTATAGCCGCGCCCGAGCGAACCACCGACCACGCGGGGGGAGGGGCGATCGCGCTGGCGGCGATCCTGATCGCGATTCCGGTTCTGGCTCCCTACGCGTTGCGTGGCCGGGCCCAGGCGTTTGGCACGCTGGCCGTTGTCAGTGCCGGCGCCGGCTACGCCTGGACGGCGATTGCCAGCAAGCTGCTCACTGACGAGCTGGCCGCCGGCACGCTGCTGCTCGCGATTGGCTGGCTGGCAACGGCGGGGCTCTCGGAGGCCCTGGCCCTGCTCAGCGAGATGAGTGCTCTACAGCACCGACCCGCCACCCATGTGGCCCCGGTGATGTTTGCCGTTCAGGTGCTCGTGCCAGTTCTAGTTGCACCGCTGATCTTTGCCGAGTCATGGGGCTCGACGCCGCTCGGCGGGGCGGCGCTGGTTGCCTCGATTGCGATTGCCGTGGCCGGTACGACGCTGCTGGCCGGTTCGCGCGCGGTGGGCGCGGTGATCGAGAGTGCGCACACCGACGATTCGAACTGAATTCCACCCCCTTGGGTCCGCCTTCACTGCTAGCCTTGCGCCCGCTTTCGCGCTTACGTTCGAACTCGTCCCGCGAAGGCTTCCCAGCCACTCACGCCAAGGAGCCACCCGTAGGGTCCGCAGAGACAAGCCGGATCGACGCGAGCAAGTTTGCCATCGGGTTCGATCATCGCGATCGCGCCAGGCTCTTCGAGCTCTGGGCCGAGGTGCTGGATTCCGAGCAGTGGTCGGAGGGACGGATGCTGGACGCCTTCGAGGCCCGCTGGGCCGAGTGGAACGGATTGCCCAGCGTCGGCCTC
>DATIOP010000555.1:0-2631 GCA_035472975.1 Gemmatimonadales bacterium | reverse complement strand
ACCAGCCCTTCCAGTAGTCCGGTGATAAGACCAGCTGAAAGTCCGAGTAGGAGGATGGCGCGCGGTGTCAGGCGCTGCGCTGGAACGGGCGGCGAGATCCTGCTCATCGGATGGGGGTCGGGACCAGACTCTTGAATCGTTCTCGGAACCGCTCAACCAACTGAGTAGAGTCAGCAGCAAGATTGGCCCGCTCCTCCGGATCTCCACGGAAATCGTATAGCTCGACCTCTCCCGACTGCAGGGTGATGAAATGCCACCGGTTGGTCGTAAGCGAAGCAACCCATCCCCGGGAAGCCGGCCATGAGGCCGGTACGATGGAGCGCTGGGCGAGCTCAGAGAGTCGTACAGCGCCTGTGTCGGGTGGCGCCAACAGCGATCGGCCGGGAAGGGGCAGCACCGTGATCCCGGCGGCATCTGCGATTGTCGCCGCAATCTCATCCAAGCCGACCGGTTCCGTGCGGTTGATACCAGCGGGTAGCCGGGCGGGCCAGCGGAGAAGCAGCGGGATACGCACCTGTTCGCGGTACAGACTGTGGCCGTGAAAGTAGAATCCGTGCTCGCCGAAACTCTCGCCGTGGTCGCTGGTCAGGATGATCAGGGTGTTCTTCAGTTTCCCCCGTTTCTCCAGTTGGTTCAGCAGCGAATCGATCTGGGCATCGACGTAAAGAATGGATTCGTCGTATCCGTCGATGTCCGCCTGGATCTGCTCGGGAGTGAACTCCTTGAACTCGCCCGCGATTGCACCGATTTGTACTCCCGGTTCTCCAGGAGGCCGACGCGACACATCCGAGAAACGCCCGAGGTACGGCTGGGGCGGGGATAGCGGGGCGTGGACGTCGAAGTAGTTCGCAAATCCGAAAAAGGGGCGGTCGCCAAGCCCATCGATCCAGCTCAGTAGATGAGCATTGATATCGGCGGCTGACTTTCTCCCAGGGATATTTCGCGGACCCAGCTTGGGCAAGACGTCGTATGCCAGCCGCCGGCCCAGGACTGTGCGGGCCACGGCATCACCCAGATCTTCGAAGTAGTCCTCGTATCGGATAAAGCCCCGACCCAGCCCGGTTTCCCGGCCGCACCAGTAAATGTTGGCAACAAATCCGCCGGTCGCGTATCCCTCCTGCCGCAACAATTCGGCGATCGTTGGAAATTTGTGATCCAGATAGGGCCGCCGCAGGACCCCGGCTCGGTGCTCGTGCTGTTGCCGACCGGTCATCATCGTGGCATGACTCGGCAAGGTCCACGAGGAGCTGGCGGTGACGTTCTCGAACAGCCAGCCTTCTCGAGCCATTCGCTCCAAGGTTGGCGAAGTTGGTCTGCCATAGCCGTAGACCGAGAGATGGTCGGCTCGCTGCGTGTCGATCACCAGGAGGAGGATGTTGGGGCGGCCAGTGGGGGAGGCTGGCAGCCGGGCGTTCCGGCCCGCTTCGGCCAGCCGCCCTCCCGCGGTGAGAAGAACCGCGGTACACAGCACAGCGGTTACCAACCACGGCAAGGTGCGCCGGGCGGTGGAGACCCACCATTCGGGGCGTCGCCGATAGAGGCGAGTCAGGCTGGTGGCTAAGCCCAGCCCAATCAAAAGTGAGGCGGTTTCATTGAGTATTAGTCCCTGCAACGATGCCGCCAGGTAGGCCCCGACCCCGACCAGCAGGAAAACCAGCCCCACATCCCAACGTACCTTCGGGAAGTATCTCGCGAGCCCGGCGCAGAGCACACCCGGCAGACTGAACACGAGGCCATACAGAAGAGGCGCCACCCAGAGAATGGGAGGGGCATTGCCATTCTTCCAGGACAGACCCCCCGGAATGAACGTCCACAGCATGGCCTCCACCGCCTCGATGATCCCGTAGACCAGGCCGAGCCAAACTGCGAAAGCCGCGAGAGGCAGTCCGGTGATCGGGGGCCCGTTCGAGGGTATTTGCGACTTCGAGAAGGCGGTCGTCATGTGGCGTAGCTCCCGGTCGCGTTCCTTCCCCCCACTGCGCCGCGAAAGATGTGCACCGCCGCATCGTCGAAGAGGACGATCATTTGGTGCCGAACGGAGGGAGGGCGAAGAGGATACGCTGCCGTCTCACGGAGCAGTCGAATTCAGAAGGACCGCCAGAGCCTGCTGAAGCGCGACCAGTCTCGCTGCCGCCGTCGGATCTTGCGCGAGGTTCCGCATCTCCAGGGTATCCTGGTCGAGGTCGAAGAGCTCATTCACGCCGTCCCCGTTCCGGATGAGGCGTGATTTGGCCAGGATGAGACTCCTCATTGGACCGCGGGAGATCGGCGTATTTGCCGGTAGTCGTGCGGTGAAGTTGAGCTCAGACAGAAGGGAATCGGCCGGTTCCGTCACCGCGTCGGTCCCCCAAAAACGGGCCAGGGATTTCCCGGGGAAAACCGCGTTTCCCTCCGGATTGGCAAGGTTGACGATCGTGGCCGCGAGATCCCGTAGCGATACCGGGTTGTCAATGACTACACCGGCAGGCACTCGGCCGGGAAGCACCAGCATGAGGGGAACCTGCAGGGAAGCCCTGTAGAGACTGTTGCCGTGAAAGTAGACGCCGTGCTCGCCGAACTCCTCCCCGTGATCGGACGCTACCACGACGAGCGTATTCTCGGTCAACCCTCTCTGGATCAGGGCAGCAAACA
>DATIOP010000554.1:0-3878 GCA_035472975.1 Gemmatimonadales bacterium | reverse complement strand
TGACCTCATAGGCGAAGTCGACATGGCCGGGGGTATCCATCACCGCGTGGTGTGCGAAGCGCGGCCATGGCTGGCGGGCGGCGACGTCGTTGATCGCGACGATGACGCCGTGCCGGTTCGGCAGCATGGCGGCGAACGCTGCCTGCGCGGCAAACAGGAACCCCTTGGCCGTGCTGTCCATCGCCACGTCCCACAGGTCGGGGTCGATCTGCTGCGGGTCGATCGGCCGGAAGCCGCCGGACGGCGTGTGCACGTAGCCGTCGAGGCCGCCCAGCTCGGCGGCCGCCTCCTCGACCATCGTCCGCATCTCCGCGGGCTGCGTCGCGTCGGCGCGGATCAGCGCGGTGCGCCGGCCCATCGCCGCGATCTCGGCATGGGTCAGCGCTGCTTCGGCGCTCGAGCTGTGGTAGCTGACCGCGACGTTCGCGCCCGCATGGGCGAGGTCGAGGGCGATCGCCCGCCCGACGCGCTGCGCGCCCCCGGCGACCAGGATCCGGGCGCCCTCGAGGTTCACCGCTGCGCGTGTCTGGGAGCGGCCATGGAGGGGTATGCTAGCCAGCGACTGCGAAGCAAAGGAGTGACGAGATGGCATACGAGGTTCCCGACCTCCCGTACGACTACAACGCGCTCGAGCCGCACATCGACGAGCAGACGATGCGGATTCACCACGACAAGCATCACGCGGCGTACGTCAACAACCTCAATACGGCACTCGAACCCCACGCCAACCTGCAATCAAAGTCCATCGAGGATTTGATCGCGAATATCGACGCACTACCGGAGGCGATCCGTGCTCCGGTGCGGAATAACGGTGGGGGACACTACAATCACACGTTCTTCTGGGAGATCATGGCTCCTGGCGGAGCCAAAGAGCCAACCGGTGCCTTGGCCGATGCGATCAACAAGGGCTTCGGTGGTCTCGCCAGCTTCAAGGAACAATTCCAGAAGGCGGGCGTCGGCCGGTTCGGCAGCGGCTGGGCCTGGCTCACGGTCGACAAGGCCGGTACCGTTGCGATCGAGAGCACGCCCAACCAGGACAATCCCGTGATGGCAGGCAAGAGAGCCGTCCTGGGCTGCGACGTGTGGGAACACGCCTATTACCTCAAGTACCAGAACCGGCGCCCCGACTACATCGCCGCGTGGTGGAATGTGGTCAACTGGACAGAGGTGGGGAAACGGTTCGAGATGCCGAAGAAGTAACTGCGTAAGAAGTGAGAAGTAAGAAGTAAGAAGGGGCTCCGTGAACCCTCGACCACATGAGCAAGGGACATGGAGCCGCTTCTTCTCTCAGGCCCGAGTTTAGTCCCTTCTCACTTCTCACCTCTCACTTCTCACGCTGTTCAGTCCAGCTTCCCCAACACCTCCAGCAGTTCGCCGTTCTCCCTCCGGTTTCCGGTCGACTCCTCGGCAAAGGCCCAGCGCACGATGCCCTTGCGGTCAATGACGATGTAGGAGCGGTTCGAATGGAACTTGTCTTCCAGCAGCGTCCCGTAGGCCCGACTCACCTCCCGCTTGAAATCGCTCAACAGATCCACGCCTATCTGCTCCTTCGCCTTGTACGCCTTGAGCGTCGGCACCGAGTCCACGCTGATCGGCAGGACAACCGTCTCGGCCGTCTGAAACTGCGAGAAATCCTCGGTAAAGGCGCAGAGTTCCCTGGTGCAAACGCTGGTAAACGCGAGCGGGAAGAAGGCGATGAGGACGTTCTTGCCCTGGAGCTTGGAGAGAGTGACACTCTCGCCGGAAGTCGAAGGGAGGGTGAAGTCGGGGGCCGGGGTGCCGGGGGTGGGGAGGGGCATGGGTGTCGGATTGAAGATTTCAGATTTCAGATTGAAGATTGAAGATTGAAAATGACAAATTTGCGATTGAAAATCGGGGCACTGTCTACTTATTCAGGTTGAGCACCAGCATTCTCGGCTCGCTCATGTCGTCCATCGCGTACCTCACGCCTTCGCGCCCAAACCCCGAGTCCTTGACCCCGCCATATGGGAAATTGTCTACCCGGAGGGTGGGGAAGTCGTTGACGATCACTCCGCCAACCTCGAGCGTGCTGAACGCACGGAAGATCCGGTTCACGTCGTGGGTAAAGACTCCCGCCTGTAAGCCGAAGTCGGAATCGTTGATCGTAGCGAGCGCGTCGTCCCAGTTGTCGTAGGGTGCCACGATGGTCACCGGGCCGAACACCTCTCGGCTGGAGACCTTGGCATCGCGCGGGACATCGGCCAGAACGGTCGGCGTCAGGACCGATCCGGTTCGCTGGCCCTTGAGCAGGACCGTCGCTCCGGCTTTCACCGCTTCGTCAACCCAGGATTCGACGCGATCCGCCGCGTTGGAATCGATCATCGGCCCGACTACGGTGGAGGAATCCATCGGGTCGCCGCATTTCAGAGCGGCCGTGGCAGCCACAAACTTGTCCACCACGCACTGGTAGACGGGCCGGTGGACCAGGACCCGCTGTACCTTGATGCACACCTGCCCGGCATAGGCGAATCCGCCGAAGGCGAGCCGATTGGCAACCCAATCGAAGTCACCGGCATCTTCGTGCACCGCCACCGCGGCGTTCCCCCCCCAACTCGAGGACGACCTTCTTCTTCCCTGCGACCTGTTTGAGGTGCCAGCCGACCGTCGGGCTTCCCGTGAAGGTGAGCAACTGGAAGCGCGGATCGGTCGCCAGCCTTTCGGCGATCGGGATCGGGAGGTGCAACACGTTATAGGCGCCGGCCGGCATCCCGCAGTCGGCCAGGATCTCTCCCAGCCGGAAGGCCAGCTGGGGACACTGCGGCGGCGGCTTCACCACCAGTGCGCTTCCCACGGCGATCGCCGGGGCCACTTTGTGGGCCAGGAGATTGAGCGGGAAGTTGAAGGGTGAGATGGCGCTGATCGGTCCGACCGGGAAGCGGTTGACCAGCCCATTCATTCCGACGCCGCGGGTATCCAGGTCGAGCGGTACTACCTCGCCGCCGAAGCGCCGGGCCTCGTCCGCTGCGAGCGAGAAGGTCATGATCGCCCGATCCACCTCACCCAGCGCCTGCGTGATGGGTTTGCCGCAGCTGGTGGCGAGCTCGATGCCGAGTTCGGTACGCTGGCGCGTCAGGGCTTCGGTGACCCGGTGGAGCAGATCATGCCTGGCGTGGCGCGGCATCGCGCGCATCGCGGCAAAGGCGACCTGGGCGGACTCGATGGCCTCATCGAGGTCGGAGTCGGTCGCTTGGACCACATCAGCCGCTGGCTCGCCGGTGTAAGGAGCATCGACCTGGTCCACCGGACGGCTCCCGGCCGGCAGATGGGCTCCATTGATCCAGGGTGTGAGGATAGGGAGGGGCATTGCGAGAGTCTCACGATCGAGAAAACCAGCAGACTTGCGCCTCTTACACGGGGCATGAAGTTACTACGGTAACATGACTTCTGCCTCCGCGGCTCGCGGGAACCAACGGCCAGGGCGGCTCCTCGGCGCGCTGCCGTGGATTGCGCTCGCGGTCGCCCTGGGCGCGATCGGCGGGCTCTTC
The DNA here is from genome assembly GCA_035472975.1 of Gemmatimonadales bacterium. Taxonomy (GTDB): domain Bacteria; phylum Gemmatimonadota; class Gemmatimonadetes; order Gemmatimonadales; family GWC2-71-9; genus DATBGE01. The sequence goes on along the minus strand of DATIOP010000554.1, from coordinate 372 downwards.
CTTGCGACCCAAAAGGGCTATCGCGAACTGCTGGACCGTTCGAACCTTTCCGTGGGCTGGACCGCTGCGGCGTTTCTGTCGGCTGTCACCCCCGGTTCAAAGGGCCGCTACGATCCTCGATTCGATCCGGCCCGCCTCGTCTCGGGGGCTGGTGCGCTCGCAAACGCGTCCTTCTTTCCGGGCGGGCTTCAGGTATTCTTCGGCCGGACTCCTCTGTTACCTGATACCCTCGCCCTGACTCCGCTGGTGGGATTCGATGCCGGCCACTCGTCCGACTGGCGCATCGTGGTTCCCAGCGGACATCGCGTCGCCCTGGTCGCGTTCGCCGATCGGGGCGGCGAGACTCCGGTAGGGTGGGTCGGTGCCTGGGAG
>DATIOP010000553.1:0-10846 GCA_035472975.1 Gemmatimonadales bacterium | reverse complement strand
CTGGGCTGGCCCGACGCCTTTCCCGCCTCGGACCGGGTACTGCAGCGAGCCGCCGGAGTCACCAGCCCACGCCTTCTCCTGACCCGCGCCGAGCAATGGCGGCCCTGGCGGGCGTACGCGGCGATCCACCTCTGGCTAAGCCAACAGGAAAGCTGATAGGGGATTTCAGATTTAAGATTTCAGATTGCAGATTTCGAACTGCAGATTTGCAATTGGCAATTTTCGATTTTCAATCTGACATCTTAAATCTGAAATCTGACATTTCCAGAATCTCGCCGACGAATTCCAGGTCCGACTTTGGCGAGTTGCCCGCGACCGTTGACTCCGGTCGCGAACCCCTGGTTTCCGCCAAAGGTCGGGAGGGGAGTCATCTGGCCCGCTTGCCACACGAAGCCGCGGCAGATGTGTCCTGTCAGGCTGGGGAAGAACGCGGTGCAGCTCCACGCTTCCCCCAGCGGATCGAGATCAGCGCTCTCCGCGATGCCAACCACCAGGCCCTGATTGTTGATCCCGGGCCAGACCACACTGCTGTTGCACTCGGGGCAGTTCGCCCCGCCGAGAGTGCCAAGATCGACAATCGACCCATCGCGAAAGACTGCTGCATGCCGGGTCAGATTGCCGGCGAGGTTGGAGAAGCCCGCAACTAACCCCCGGTTGTTGATGGCGGTGCCTCGGTTCACCGTTCCGCCGAGTGAGTTGGGAAGTTTGGTGATCGTGTACTGCAAGGTGGCCTGGTTGACCGACGCCTCGGGGGGTTGGGTGACCTGAGGCCCACTCTCACATCCAGCGATGGCGGCGATCAGGGGGAGGTAGCAGACGGATCGCATTGCGGTCCTCCGGTGTTGGGAGAGATGAAGCGCACCGAGCATGGTGATCTGCTTCGGTGCTCCCACACCATAGGACCCGTCTTACCGAGTAGCGCGCCGCAATCGGACCTGCAATCGGGTCGCGAGCATCTCGCCAAATTCGGACGTGGAATTCGTGGCAACTTCAAATTGCAAAATTGAAAATTGGAAATTGGAAATTGATTTATCCGCATGTTTCAATTTTCAATTATCAATTATCAATTTCAAATCCCCTATGAGCCTTCCTGTTCTCGGAGCCAAAGGTGGATTGCCGCGTACGCCCGCCAAGGTCGCCATTGCTCGGCGCGGCTCAGGAGAAGGCGTGGGCTGGTGACCCCGGCGGCTCGCTGCAGTACCCGGTCCGAGGCGGGAAAGGCGTCGGGCCAGCCCAGCGCGTGCATCACGATAGTCGTGGCGAGCCGGTCGCCGACGCCGTGGATCCGGACCAGGGCATCGTGGGTTCCTGCGAGAGGACTGTGGGGGGCGAGATTCAAGGACCCATCTTCGACTGCTCGAGCGACTGAAGCGAGAGCCTCGGCCTTCGGATGAGGCACACCCAAAGCAACGAGACCGGCAACTCCCGCCTCTGCGACTCGAGACGAACGCGGCGAAAGCAGGGTGAGTTCCGGGTCGCCGTTCGGGAAGGATTCGCCGAGCGCTGCAACGACGCGGTTGATGAGAGCGGAGCCCTTCGCTGAACGGGCAGCTCCGCGAAGAATGGCGCGCAGCGCGACCTCGATTCCTTCCAGCGCGCCAGGGAGGCGAACTCCCGGATGACGACTCACCAGCGGGCCCAGCCCTCCCTGAGCAAGGTGCGCGTCGATCGCCGTTGGCTCGGAATCGAGGTCGAACAGGTGGCGCAGCCGGGCCAGCAGCGGCATGAGCACGGGAACCAGCGCCGGTGAGATGTCGATGTTGAGGTGGAATCTCGAATCGCGGCGCGCATCTCCATTCTCCGCGCCATTCCCCACGAACACCACTCCACGCCTCCCATCCAGTTCTGCCGTGCGTCCGTAGCGACCGTCCCGCATCACCTCCATGCCCGGCACCGCTTCCCCGGCGATCGTTTTCAGCAGGACATCCCACTGCAACGGTGGGCGGTAGGCCAGAGTCAGCCGGACGAGATCACGGGCCGGGGCCGCGGCGTCGGCTTCACGGGCGGGCTTGCTCGAATTGGGCCGCCGGCGCAGCGAGCTCGGACTCAGCCGGTATCGCTCGCGGAAGACCGAGTTGAATCGGCGCAGGCTCTGGAAGCCGGCCGCAAAGGCGATGCGGGTGACCGGCAGCGACGTGTCGGCGAGGAGGCGCTTGGCGAGCAGCAGGCGGTGAGTCTGGGCCAGTTCGACCGGGGATACGCCGATCTCCCGCTCCAGCGCGCGACGCAGGTGCCGCTCGCTGACGCCGAGCTCGCTTGCCAGCGAGGCGACATCGTGTCCGTTCAGGGCGCCGGCCTCGATGCGGTAGGCCGCCACTCGAGCCAACCGTGGCACGGCATCCATCAGGGCCCGTCCCGGCGCCAGCTCCGGCCGGCACCGGAGACAGGGGCGAAACCCAGCCCGCTCCGCCGACGCGGCGGTTTCGAAGAACCGCCGGTGATCGTGGTACGACACCCGAGCCGGACAAACTGGCCGGCAATACACCTTGGTCGTGATGATGCCGACGTAGAAGATCCCATCGAACCGCGGGTCGCGGGCACCGAGTGCGCGCTCCCACGCGTCGGTGGTGGGCATCCTCGTCTGGGGTACTGGGCCGCTCATGCCGCCAATTTAGCTGTCGGAACGGGCTCCGGGCTCGCCGGAATCGGACCTGCAATCGAGGGGGACTCCGGAGCGGTTTTCGGCTTCACAGGTTCGGGATTGCAGGTCCGATTCCGGCCAGCGTCGTAGCCCCTGACGTCGTACGATGAGACAGTTCCCGACTCCCAAGGACCTCACGATGCGAATCAATTCACTGTTCCCGCGGGCCAGGCAGGTCGAATCCCGTCCTGGCGTCCAACCTCTACCCGGCGAGATCCCTTCCGAGCTTCGGTCGTTGAATCAGGAGTACATCGACGCCGCGCGCACCAATGACACTTCCTGGTTTCAAGAGTACCTGGCTGACGATGTCGTGATCGTCCTGGGCAATGGCCGCCGATACCGGAAGCCGCAGTTCCTGGCACTCCTGAATGATGAGCCGATCCGGTTCAGTTCGCTTGTCACGCGGGACGTCACCGTGCGGGCCTTCGGGACGACGGTTCAGGTCGATGGCGATGCGATCTGGGAGCTGACCGACGGTTATAAGGGGATTTCACGTTACATCGATACTTACGTCTGGCGGGACGGAAGATGGCAGGTGATCTCGGGGCAGATCACCCTGCTTCCCCAAAGGGCCGACTGAACAGGGCGGACGACTTGGCGGGCGGACACGTCCTCCTGAAGTAGCCATCCGCGTCGCACTTCTCACCGCTGGGAAGCACACACGTCCCGGTCTCCACCGCCGTGTTGCTCTCACCCGTCGTCGAGTATTGGCCGCCGGTGATCCCGCAGAAACGAGAGGCAGGCGTCACGAAGCCCGTCACCTTGATCCCGCCGACAGGGCAGTGGCCGCGGAGCATGGCCCACTCCTCGCACTGATGATTTTCGGGGAAGCTGCAGACCCCGAACTGCCCACCGCTCGGATCCTGCTCGATCGCGAGAGTGCCTCCCTTATCGACGCAGTTCTTGGAGGCCGGGTTGGCGAGCCGTACACCCGCCGTCGTGTCGGCTGCCGGTTTCTCGGCGGAGCCTGGCTTGTTGCGACATGCAATTAGGGTCGCAGCGCTGAGAGCGACCACTAATAGTACGCCGCTCGGTAACAACGCGACTTTAGTCGCGACCACTGATTCCCTCACTTCGGTTCCCTCCGCTCCGGATTCGCCAGCAGGCGCTCGGTGAAGTCCACCCGCTCGTGCAGCTCGGCCACCTCGGCGCGAAGGGCCTCAAGCTCCTGGAGCACCTCCTCAGAGAGCGACGCATGATGCTCGGGTTCGAACTCCCAGTTTGCCACGAGACGACCATCGGCGTCCTGGAAGCCACCCGATGCCACGACGATGACATCGTACAGATACCAGATGCCCACTCCACCGAGCGTCGCCGCCATGAGAATGCCGGACTTGGTGCGGCCGGTATAGAACCGATGTGCTCCGAAGGGGCCGAGGAGACTGGCAAGCAGGAGCGTGACGAGGCGGGACTTGTCGGAGTACTCTGAGCTCATGGCCTAAGAAAATGCCGCGGGCCGAGGCCCGCGGCTAGTCGTACCGCAACCCATGCTCCGGCAGACGCTGGAGCGCCTGCCGGAGTTTAGCTGCGTTCTTACTGCGACGCGGACTGCGTGGTCGCCAGGTCCTTAACCGATCCCGCCAGGGTACGAACCTTGGACTGATCGGTGGCGCCCGACACATCCGCTTCGAGCTGGGTGGCGAGCTTGGTCAACGCATCCGACCTCGCCTGCCCGGTGAGCTTCTCGGCCTGATCCAGCTGGGACCTCGCGGCCGACAGCTTGGAGGAAGACAGCCCGTTGTTCCGCTCGAGCTGGTCGAGATAGGCCCGGGTGACGGAGAAGCTGGCCGGCCAGGTCAGCTTGGGCTGATCCTGCACGTTCAGGTATTGCAGGTGGACCGACTTGGCGGCTTCGATCTCATTCTTGGAGATGAGACCGCTCGGGGTGAGCTCGAAGACGTCCAGCCCGCGGGCGATCTCGGAGCTGTAGATGAAGCCGTTGTACCAGTACGCCGACCACGATCCCGCCCCGACCATCTTGGTCGAATCCATGGGACCACGGTCGAAGTAGGCGATCTCCTTCGGATGCGCCGGATCCGACCAGTCGAAGACCGAGATCCCACCCTGATACCAGGCCTGGACCATGACGTCGCGGCCGGGGATCGGAATCAGCGACCCGTTGTGGGCGACGCAATTCTCGAAGGGGGTCTGAGCCGCCGGCATCTTGTAGTAACTGCCGAAGGTCAGCTTGCCGTCCTTGAGCGAGAAGATGGCGTCGGCTCCCCACTCATACTTGTCGGTCGCCCGGCACCGAGGCTGGCCGCCGCCGCCCCATTCATCGGAGAACAGCAGCTTGGTGCCGTCGTTGTTGAACGTCGCCGAGTGCCAGAAGGAGAAGTTCGAATCGGACACTGCAAAGATCCGCTTCGGATTGGCGACATCGTGGATGTCCAGCAGGAGGCCGTAGCCGCCGCACGCGCCGCCGGCCAGTCCGATCGTCGGGTAGACCGTGATGTCGTGGCACTGGGTCGGGCCGGGCTTGGGGGCTCCCGGAACGGGAGGCGGACCAACGATCTTGGCCACGATGCCGGGGATGGCCTCGCGAAGCGCCGCGCTATCGGCACCAGTCGGTGCTCCGGTGCCCCCCCGCGCCTTCACCACGCTGTCCAGCATTCCGTTGACGAATCCATTCGGCAGCACGATTTCCTGCCCGTTAACCATCGCCGTGAATCCGCCTTTGGCCTTGGCCTCGGCTACTGCCTTGACCTGGGCCAGCGAGTCTTCCTTGGTCTCGCCGTGACGCGGCGGTCCGACCAGTGAATCGAAAATCCTCGGCGAGCTCACGATCTTGGCGTCCTGCGGGGAGGCCAGCGGAATCTTGATGACCTCGATGCGGAAGAGCGAGCTGTTCGGATTGGAATCAGGTGGAGCGGAGATGCAGCCTGGCAGCTCGCTGGGAGACCGCACCGGAGCCGAACCGGAGACGTAAATGTAGACGTTCTCCGAGTCCTTCGGATCCGACACCACGGTATGGGTGTGCGAGCCGCGGCAGGTCTGGACGTTGGCGATGCTCTTCGGATTGGCGATGTCGGTGATATCGAAGATCCGAATGCCGCGCAACCGCTCGGTGCTCACCGTGTCCTGCACGCCTTGCGTGCCGCAGTCCACCCGGCTGCCCAGCCCTTCACCCGAGACGAACAACAGGTTCTTGTAGACCGAGACGTCGCTCTGGGAAGCGGGGCAGAGGAAGGCGTCCGCCAGGGTGGGCTGGGCCGGATTGCTCACGTTCCAGACCTGGTACCCGTTGTAGTTGCCCTGAATGACGTAATCCGCGTAGAACGTCATGTCGGAATTGGTGACCCCCGCGAAGTGCTCGGAGGCGGGAGTGTTGGAGACCAGCTTCAGGTTCCAGGCCGCCGTGCCGGCGTCGGTCTCACCGGCCTTGAGTCCCACCCGCGGATCGGGTTTCGGGGCTGTCGTAGACATGCCGGCGTTGGAAGTCGACGAAGAGGATCCGGCGCACGCCGAGAGAGTAACGAGGGCGAGCGTGGGCACGGCACAGAGCAGAGCCGCGACCCGGCGAGTGCCCAGACGCCGGGATTTCGATAGACGAACCATGGAGGATTCCAGTGAGAGTGAGGAGGTCTGCAGCACGACGGGTGAAGAAAGGGTCATCACGGGTTAGTCCCTCCCGGTGGGAGCGCCGCGAGCATCTTGGTCATGCGTTCGATTTCGATGGTCTGATCGGCGCTCATGTCGGAAGTGAACTTGAAAACCTGGTCATCCTGGGCCGCGCCCGGGGAAGCGTACAGCTGCTGCACCATCGTGAGCGCACCCTGGTGGTGCTGAATCATGAAGGTCAGGAAGTTCCGGTCGAAATCAACTCCCTGGGACTTGTCGAGCTGGGTCAACTGCTCGGGCGTCAGCATGCCCGGCATCATCATGGTGTGGGACATGCCCGGCATCATGTCGTGCGAGGCATCGGCCTCGGGAACCGGCTGTCCCCGCTCCCGGAGCCAGCGCTGCATGGTGGCAATCTCATCGTTCTGTCCCACCACGATCCGCTCGCACAGCGCGGAGAGTGACGGGCTGGCGCCGTGCGACGGAGCCCACCCGGCCATCAGTACCGCTTGTGCATGGTGGCCGATCATGCCGGTCATGAAATGAACATCCGCCGCGGTGTAGCGCTGGCGGATGCTGTCGGAAGCTGGTTTAACCGGCGGTGGGGCGGCCTGTGATCCCGAGGATGCAGCGGGCGCGGGAGCCGGGGCGGCAGACCCGGTCCCGTGACTACAGGCCAGACCGGTAAGTGCCATGAGGACCAGAGCGGTACTTCGTGGGCGCGAATTTGTCATGCTATGAGTCTCCCATTGGACTGGCCCGGCTCGCCGGTGGTTGCGAAGGGCTCAGGAAGGGATCTGGTTGTGGCGTGACCATATAACGCAGGGACCCACCGGGAGTTTCGGGGGAGGCAGTACCACCGCGCCTAGCCAAGAAAGTAAACGAATGAACCAGCACTGGTAGCCATATGTACCCGCCACCACGCCAGAGTTCCCTCGGAGACTCAAGGATCTTGGTCACCGCTCCAAATGACCAAGAGCTAGACATTGCAATGACTTAACCGAGCGGCCCAGCCGGCGTGCTTTCCCTGTCGATTTCAGGGCCCCTCATTCGACGTGAAGGTAGAGCAGTGGATGAGCCGGTTGAGCCGGCCACCCGGCTCCCAACCAAAACCATAGAGGAACCGACAATGCGAGTCATGGTCCTGGTCAAAGCCGACAAGAAGAGCGAAGCCGGCGCCCTGCCAGACGAGAAGCTGCTGACCGAGATGGGCAAGTTCAACGAAGAGCTGGTCAAGGCCGGCATCATGCTGGAGGGAGAGGGGCTCCATCCCAGCTCCAAGGGTGCCCGGGTTCGATTCTCCGATACCAAGCGCACCGTGATCGACGGCCCCTTCGCCGAGACGAAGGAGCTGGTCGCGGGCTACTGGATCTGGAAGGTGAAGTCCCTCCAGGAAGCGATCGATTGGGCGAAGCGGTGCCCCAACCCGACCGGAGCAGAGGGTGAGATTGAGATCCGGCCGATCTTCGAAGCGGGAGACCTTGGGGAGGGTTTCACTCCCGAGCTGAAGGAGCAGGAGCAGCGCCTGCGGGCCCAGATCGAAGCGCAAAGGTCCTGAGACTTGGCCAACTCTCTTTAACCGGAAACGGAGCAAGCACCGTGCGATTCATGATGCTGATGATCCCCAAGGGCTATGAAAAGGCTGCCCCGGGCGCCTCTCCGGATGCGGCCGCCGTAGCCAGGATGATGAGATACAACGAGAGTCTCCAGAAGGCCGGCATTCTGCTCGCGCTGGACGGTTTGCATCCTCCTTCAATGGGTGCCAGAGTCTCGTTCCCCGGTGGGAAACCCAAAGTGACCGACGGCCCCTTCACCGAGGCCAAGGAGGTGCTGGGCGGTTACTGGATGATCCAGGTCGGCTCGAAGGAGGAAGCGATTCAGTGGGCTTCTCGCGTCCCGGCGTCGGAAAACGAGGTGATCGAGGTCCGCCAGGTTCAGGAGCTGTCTGACTTCCCGCCCGAGGTGCAGAAGGTGGCCGCGGGATTGCCCGACATGCAGCGGAGGGGCTCATAGGCTGGCCCCGGCAGTAGCGGCCTTGCACCGGAGAACCGGGCCGTTCTGATTGGTGGCCATGACGGCCACCGAGACCCATCGCACCATCAACGCGGTCTGGAGGATCGAATCCGCCCGCATCATCGCGGGGATCGCGCGGATGGTGCGTGATGTTGGTCTGGCCGAGGATCTGGCCCAGGATGCTCTAGTGGCCGCGCTTGAGCAGTGGCCCGAGTCAGGCGTTCCGGACAACCCGGGTGCCTGGCTCATGGCGGTCGCCAAGCGGAGGGCAATTGACCAGCTGCGCCGCCGGACCCGTCTCGATCGGACCGAGGCGAAGCTCGCCATCGAGGTCGAAGCTCAGCTGGAACGGGCGGCCCCCGATCCCGATTCGGCGCTCGATGACGACATCGGCGACGACATGCTGCGCCTCATGTTCACCGCCTGTCATCCGCTGCTCTCGACCGAAGCTCGAGTCGCTCTGACCCTGCGCCTGCTCGGCGGACTGACTACTCCAGAAATCGCGCGGGCATTCCTGGTACCCGAGCCGACCATCGCTCAGCGAATTGTGCGCGCCAAGCGCACGCTCGCCGAAGCGAAGGTGCCTTTCGAAGTCCCGCGAGGAAGCGAACGCGCCGGCCGCTTAGCCTCAGTTCTGGAAGTGATCTACCTGATCTTCAACGAGGGCTACACGGCTACGGCTGGGGAGGAGTGGATTCGGCCAGTGCTATGCGAGGATGCACTGAGACTGGGCCGGATTCTCGCCGAGCTCGATCCGGCGGAGTCGGAGGTGCACGGACTCGTGGCGCTGATGGAAATTCAGGCCTCGCGCCTGCACGCGCGGACTGGTCCCGGGGGCGAGCCGATCCTGCTGCTCGATCAGAACCGGGCGCTCTGGGACCAGCTCCTCATTCGCCGCGGCCTCTCGGCGCTCGAACGGGCCCAGTCCCTCGGCGGAACCGTGGGGCCCTATGCCTTTCAGGCCGCGATCGCCGCATGCCACGCTCGGGCTCGGGAGGCGGCCGACACCGACTGGGCCCAGATCGCGTCGCTCTATGGCGCGCTGTACCAGCTCATACCGTCTCCCGTGATCGAATTGAACCGGGCGGTAGCGGTCGGAATGGCGGAGGGGCCGGCGGCTGGCCTCGAGGTGGTGGACGGGCTCGCGGATGAGCCGTCTCTCAAGAATTACCACCACTTGCCCGCTGTCCGGGGAGACCTGCTCGTGAAGCTCGGCCGCCTTGAGGAGGCGGGTCTGGAGTTCGAGCGAGCCGCCGCCTTGACCAGGAACGCTCGAGAACGGGAACTGCTGCTGGAAAGAGTGCGGGCCTGCTCGGCTGAATCCGGGAACTAACCGCCTGCCATCGCTCCAACGACCAGAAACGGCTCGTCCCCTTTCACCACGGCCTCCGGCAGGGGCGTGTCTGGAGTTTCGTGAGAGAGATCCTGCTCGCAGGCGAAGAACCGAACGAAGGCTCGACGCCGTTGGGTAGCCTGGTCTCGAATAGTGCCGCGAAGCATCGGATACGACGCCTCGAGCGCGTCGAGCACCGTCCGCTGGGTTGCCGGTTCGGCGACCCGCACGGCGACCTCGCCATCCACTCGCGTCAGGGTCCGCAGGTGCTGCGGTAGTACGACACGGATCATCAGAGGGTCTGGACCTCGACCGAGAGTACCGGTGGAAGGTCCCGCACGATGGGCGCCCAGGTATCACCCGCGTCGGGAGAGGCGTAGACCTGCCCACCGGTAGTGCCGAAATAGACTCCGCAGGAATCCAGCGAATCCACCGCCATCGCGTCGCGCAGTACGTTCACGTAGCAATCGCTTTGTGGCAGTCCCCGGCTCAACGCCTCCCATTGGTCGCCGCCGGTCCGGCTCCGGTAGACCCGAAGCTTCCCGTCGGGGGGATAGTGCTCCGAGTCGCTCTTGATCGGGACGACGTAAATCGTCTCCGGCTCGTGGGCGTGGACATCAATCGGGAATCCGAAGTCGGTCGGAAGGTTGCCGCTCACCTCGCGCCACGATTCGCCCCCATTGTCGCTGCGCATCACGTCCCAGTGCTTCTGCATGAACAGAACTTCTGGACGGGAGGGATGCATCGCAATCCGGTGGACACAATGTCCTACCTCGGCATCCTGGTCCGGGATCTGTGCCGAACGGAGCCCCTTGTTGATCGGCCGCCAGCTCCTGCCCGCGTCGTCACTCCGAAAGGTGCCGGCCGCCGAGATCGCGACAAACATCCGTCCTGGATTGGCTCGATCCAGCAGGATCGTGTGCAGGCAAAGGCCGCCGGCACCGGGCTGCCACTTGGGACCTGAGGTATGCTCTCGGAGCCCGGGAAGCTCCTGCCAGGTCTGGCCTCCGTCGCTTGAGCGGAACAAGGCGGCGTCCTCGATACCGGCATAAACGGTGTCGGGATCGTCGAACGACGGCTCCAGGTGCCACGCCCGCTTGAACTCCCAGGGGTGCGGGGTCCCGTCATACCACTGGTGGGTGCCGGTCACGCCGTCGTACTCGAACTTGTTCCCCACCGCCTCCCAGGTCTTCCCACCATCGCTGGAGCGCTGGATCACCTGGCCGAACCAGCCGCTGCTCTGCGAGGCATACAGCCGGCTGGGATCTGCCGGAGAGCCTTTGAGGTGGTAGATCTCC